>NZ_JAQMTJ010000059.1:0-23261 GCF_028330815.1 Dolichospermum lemmermannii CS-548 | reverse complement strand
GATGATTACACTCAGGCTATCAATATTGATCCTAACTGTGCAAGTGCTTATCACAACCGAGGAGTTGCCCGTGATGATTTAGGAGATAAACAGGGTGCAATTGATGATTACACTCAGGCTATCAATATTGATCCTAACTGTGCAAGTGCTTATCACAACCGAGGAGATGTTCGTCATCAATTAGGAGATAAGCAAGGTGGAATTGATGACTTTCAAACAGCCGCAGATATCTATAAGCAAATAGGTGATGAAGCAGGTTACAAGGAGGAACTTTCCTACATTTCTCATTATAGCACTGAATGGATTGATACATGGGAACATTAATCTTGTACGACTTACATACGGTTTATCAAAAATCGGCTCTTGCGTCCCGACCATCACAATAAAGACAATATGTTAATCTTGCCTAAGATACAAAGTTGGGTTAAAGAAAATGAAATCTAACCTTGTTTCTCTATTTCTTACTTTTCTGAATCAATGTATTATTGTTTTGCTCAAAAGTGATTGCTTTAGCTTGTGGAAAATATAAATGCGATCGCTCTTCCTGATAAATTATACTGTGAACGATCGCACCTTTTATCATCCTCAGTCAGCAACTTTCAGGCTTTTAACTTCAACTGTTAGAAATCAATCTTAGTCCAAATACCCAGGCAGGTGGATTATTCTCAGTATAATCACCACGAAAATAACCATTTATGAGTGATTGAATTGCTGTCGGTCCAGTAATCACTTCCCATGTCTTGCCAAGACGTGATGAGTATATCTTTTTGATATTTGGATTATTCGACATTGGAATATCCATGTAGGCATCATAGTTATTAAAGGTTTCAGGATACAGCCGCAGTAAGTAAGTCTGTATAAATAATCTCTGATTAGTAGTAGTTTCTACTTCAATTTCCTCATTCCAGTAGTCTTGTTCTTGAGGATGATGAAATGAAGGTATTTTCATCTTGTTATGTAATTCTTGTTGCCAGAGTGAATCTTTTTCTCCCCTTTCATCTACACTCACCATGCGTCCCTCTGCTTTAGAACGGTCTATGTATGCCTCAAAAGCATTAATGTCTTCTCGATGACTTAATACGTAACTACGTAGTTCATCAAGATTCATTACACTGAATTTCTGTATTGTCATGGTTCATATCCTCCAGTTGGCTTGATTTCAAAGTCCATATCTTCCCCAGCAAGAATATATAAATTACCTGTACGCTTATCCATGCGGATAATTTCAATACTTTTGCAAGGCCATCCAGGATAAATAATGTTGGTGAGTCGGTAGCACAGTATATAAAGCCCCTGAGCTTGATTATTTGTAGGTTGCATATCCCTTTAGTTTAACTTACTTAATAATATATGTAACGTGGTGCAGTTTTACGGATAATTAAAAGGAAATATTAAATAAGTTCCATCTTCAGTTAAAATAACTTCTCTTTTGTGAGCGTTCATATTTTATATTTTTACGCCAGCCATATATTATTTAAGTATAATATAATCTATTTCATTTTTATCAATTAATGAATAATACTACCTTTTGTATACCTTAATTTAATCTTTATGTTAAACTATAAACATTCCAAAAGTAATAAAAATACGCCCATGATTACTCAGGTGATGATTCAACCCTCATCCTGGGTAGAGTCAGGAATCGAAATCAGCAAAGTTAGAAGTTTGAATTTATTTAAATTTAGTTCAGAATTACAATCTCGGTTAGATGAACTTTCCCAGAAGAATAAAGCAGGAATGTTAAACTCAAAAGAAGAGGCTGAATTAACAGGAATATTAGAACTGGATAGGATTTTTACTTTGCTGAATGCGAAAATAATTGCTGAGTCATGACAGTTAATGATGCAACTAGAAAATTAGTTAGAGAGAGAGCAAAATTCCTTTGTGAATATTGTAATTCTTTAGAAGAGGCAAGTGCAGCTTTATTTGCTATTGATCATATTATTCCGCAAGATCCCATTTAATAAACATTCATTAGTAACTTTGACTACGTTTAGTATTTTTTCAAGAGTTCCAAATAGACGGCAAAATACATTATAATTTTGTTACATATTTGTTAAGAAAGGTTACATGACTCTTAACAAAAGGAAATATTGTTTATGGTTGTTCCCCGTGAGAAGAATGCACCACATGAAGTTGTTATCGTTGGTGGTGGCTTTGGTGGATTGTATGCAGCAAAGGCTCTTGCTAAGGCAAAAGTAAATGTTACTCTCATTGATAAACGGAATTTTCATTTATTTCAGCCGCTTTTATATCAAGTTGCCACAGGTACACTATCACCTTCTGATATTTCCGCACCATTGCGATCTGTATTCAGCAAAAGCAAAAATACAAAAGTGTTGTTGGGAGAAGTAAGTGATATTAATCCCAAAGCGCAACAAGTTATTTTGGGTGATGAAATAGTCCCTTATGATACATTAATTCTGGCTACCGGTGCAAACCATTCCTATTTTGGTAAGGATAATTGGAAAGAATTTGCTCCTGGTTTGAAAACTGTGGAAGATGCCATAGAAATGCGTCGGCGGATATTTTCAGCATTTGAAGCCGCAGAAAAAGAAAGTGATCCGGTAAAACGTCGGGCTTTGTTGACTTTTGTGATTGTGGGCGGTGGTCCAACTGGTGTAGAATTGTCCGGTGCGATCGCTGAATTAGCATACCAAACCCTCAAAGAAGATTTCCGCAACATTGACACTTCAGAAACGAAAATTTTACTATTGCAAGGGGGCGATCGCATTCTCCCACACATTGCCCCAGAATTATCAAAAGTAGCAATAGAATCTTTACAAAAGTTGGGTGTGGTTATTCACACTCAAACCAGAGTCACAAATATTGAAAATGACATTGTTACTTTCAAGCAAAACGGTGAATTGACAGAAATTCCCTCAAGAACTATCTTGTGGGCAGCCGGTGTGCAAGGTTCAGCTTTGGGGAAAATTCTCGCAGAACGGACAGATGTAGAATGCGATTTCTCTGCCAGAGTAATTGTCGAACCTGACTTGACTATCAAGGATTATAAAAACATTTTCGTAATTGGAGACTTAGCTAATTTCTCCCATCAAAATGGTAAACCTTTACCTGGTGTTGCCCCCGTAGCCAAGCAAGAAGGAGAGTATGTAGGTAAACTCATTAAACGACGGCTTCAAGGTCGGACTTTGCCAGAATTCAAATACAATGATGTGGGTAGTTTGGCAATGATTGGGCAAAATTTAGCCGTTGTAGATTTAGGCTTTATCAAACTCACAGGTTTCATTGCTTGGCTATTTTGGCTAGTAATTCACATCTACTTCTTAATTGAGTTTGACACTAAATTAGTGATAGTAATTCAATGGGCTTGGAATTATATTACTCGCAATCGTCGCTCTCGATTAATTACAGGAAAAGAGGCTTTTTTGGCAACAGAAACTGTTAATAATAGCAGTCATTCCCAGACTACAGAAAAGAAGCAACCAGCCAAACTCTAATATTTGTGGTTTTTACTACCACGGCATCAAATTCCATCTGCAAATCCGCCATTCCTTCAACACTGAATTCAATTAGTGTGAGGTGGCGGTTTTAATTGTGAAAATTGCTATATTTGTGATATAATAAATCTAGTTTTATCAATTTACCAAAACTTTTAATAATGACACAAATTACCTATAAAGTTGAAGCTTTTTGGGATGCAGAAGCAGAAGTTTGGGTAGCAACTAGCGAAGATATCCCAGGTTTGGTAACAGAAACTTCTACAATTGATATTTTAACAGAAAAGCTCCGAGTAATGATTCCAGAATTGTTAGTCTTGAATCAAATTGTCCCTCATAATTATGCGGGGACAATTAATTTTGAGTTAATTAGTCATCGTCAAGAATTGATTCAGGTAGCGTAATAGATGAGTACATCATTTACACCTGAATTGAAAAAGCTGCTTTCAGAAGCAAATTGCTATTTTGAAAGGCAAGGAAAAGGAGATCATGAAATTTGGTATAGTCCAATCACACAACGTCGGTTTGTAGTAGATAGCTGTATCAAGTCCCGTCATACTGCTAATATAGTTTTGAAACAAGCTGGATTACCTAAATATTTTTAACTTAGATAAATCAACTTTTTTGTAGGTTGGGTAGAACGAAGTGAAACCCAACACCACCCACCAGGATATGATAATTAATAATGTTGGGTTGCGCTTTGCTTTAGAAAGACCTTGTTGTTCTGTGGGATCAGCATTATACAGCCAGATTTCACCTCTACGCATAATCTTGGTACTCATAAAAATCTTCATTACAAGTATCAACAAATTCTGTTAAACTGCTTTCTGTTTCATAATAAGAACGCATCATTTCCGCAGCAGCAGTTAAGCTCAGTTTTTGAGGATTTTGCATTTCTTCACGCATGAGTTTTAAGGCAAATTCTATTATCTCTAGTCTTTCGACATTAGGCATTTGTTTAATAGCTTCTAAAATTTGGGGGTTGATCATAATTTGTGGCAATTGTAAGTAATTTCTATTTTAAAGTAAGATATACTGACTCTGCAACCTTCGTAGGTTGGGTTGTTCGCGTCAGCGTTGCGGAGCAATGGAACGAAACCCAACACCATCCACCAGAATATTATAATTAATGTTGGGTTTCCTTGCGTCAACCCAACCTACGGGATAAAATCAAGATTATAAAACACAACTTTAATCACAGGATATTTATAGTATGGAATATCGCCGCGCCAAAGTGGCAGGAGGAACATACTTTTTTACAGTAGTGACAGAGAAAAGACAAAAAATATTATGTTTACCAAAAAATGTTTCTTTATTAAAAGATGCTTTTGGTTATGTGATGCAGAAACATCCATTTATTATAGATGCTATTGTTATTTTACCTGATCATCTCCACTGTATTTGGACTTTACCAGAAAATGATCAGGATTTTTCTACCCGTTGGCGTTTGATTAAAAGTTATTTTAGTCGTAAATGTGAAACTATTTCACCAGAAAATATATCTGCATCTAGGAAAAATAAAAAACAACGGGCTATATGGCAATATCGTTTCTGGGAACATTTAATTAGAGATGAAATAGATTTTCTTTCATCACGTTGAATATATTCATTATAATCCTGTGAAACATGGTTTGGTAACAGCACCAAAAGATTGGGAATATTCCAGTTTTCATTGCGCTGTGCGTCAAGGTATGTATGACATAATGTGGGGTGCGGGTGAGGAAATTATTTTTGATGATGATATTGGCAACGAGTAGGTTGGGTTGAGGTACCTCAACCCAACCTAGTATCTTAGGGGTATGTTAGAAGAAGTGGTAGAGAATCTGGGGGGTTGATTTTTTTGAATTAAAGCTGTAGACTATAAGTCACTTTCTCATAAATAATTACTAACAGATGCCTACAAGAGCGCAGGATTTTGAACAAATTACCCTTACCTTATCAGATAGTATTCGAGTTTCTACTCCTCATGGAATTCTCGCAGAAGGTGATTCATTAGATTTAATCCGTAAGATACCGAGTAAGACAATATCACTGATTTTAACAGATCCACCTTATCACTGTACAAAAAAACACAACATTTATGGAGATACCCAATTCCAAGAAGATGAGCATTATCTTGACTGGATGGAGTCCTATTCTTCTGAGTGGTATCGAGTGCTGCGACCAAATGGATCACTATTTTGTTTCTGTGATTCTTCAATGTCTGCTCGACTTGAAGTCCTATTTTCAAAAAAATTTAATGTACTTTCCCATATTGTTTGGACTAAACCAAATGAACCAGGATTTGATGGTTGGAAGGGAAAAATGAAAAAAGAGGCACTTCGACAATGGTATCCTCATTCTGAAAGGATTATTTTTGCTGAACCAGCAGTTGAAGGGAATCTTTTCCGCTCAACTTTTGCCCAGTTTCTTCGTGATATGCGTCAAACCGCAGGATTATCACTAAAAGAACTTACTGCTATGATTGGTGCTTATGGAAAAGTCAATCACGGTGGTGCAGTTTCTAATTGGGAAGCTGGCCGCAACACTCCAAGTAGAGAACAGTATGAAAAAGTATGCTCTGCAATACTTGGAACGGGCAAAATAAAATATATGCCACCATATGAAGATGTTATCCGAGTCTTTGCCGTTGATGCTTCTAAAGAATTTACTGATATCTGGACGTTTCCTTCTGTTCGACCTTATAAAGGTAAACATCCAGCAGAGAAGCCGTTAGCGATGCTTGAACATGCAATTGAGGCAACAACTTATCCAGGAGATATAGTCTTAGATTGTTTTGCGGGTTCAGGTAATACTGCTTTAGCATCTCTTAATCTTGGTAGGCGAACTATTTCACTTGAGATTGACAAAAAATGGGTAGAAGCTATCGCTACACGCCTAGAAGTAGAATCTATCAACCGGAATGGAAAAGAGTATAGCTACCAACCATCAGAAAATAAAAGATCAAGTTTTGTTCATCAACTTGATTTATTTTCAGGAGTGAAATAGCCATTATCAATGTTTACCTTAACAACTCTATACATCCACTCGATAGTTTCGGTAATGCCTGAGTCTTTTACCACTACATTACAGTGATGATGACCCCAACCAAGATTGTATGGTCTATGATTGTAAACCCCATACTTCAACTCTTCAATATGAAAAAGATTGATCTGAGTGACTGTTAAATCTGGAACTTTTCGTCCTTCTGCTTGCTCTAAGCGACTAAAGAATCCTCGACTTGAAAGCTTCTCTAAGCAAAGTGGGCAAATAGTTAATCCATCTTGATTGATAATACGTGCCTCTATTAATTTATGTCTATCCAATAGATCAAACTTTTGGCACTCTGATTGAATATATTCCTTCCTTTGCCTAATATCATCAGCACTCATGCCATTTTCTATAGAGGTATTTTCTGAGTCGAAACAACACCAGTAAAAAAACTCAAGCTGAAGACGACAATTTGAAATCATTTCTGAGCTTGCATATTCATATAACCTAATGCCTGCACCTTTTGAAGATGTTGTATTAAATCCACGTATAATCTTTCCTCCATTTTCTACGGAAGTTGTTGCAGGTACTCTTGCTACATATTGTCCACCAAGTCGTTCTCGTCTGGATTGCGCGGCAGTCCACCCCATTATTTCAGGATTATACTTATTCCAATCAGTTCGAGTTTCATAAAATACCAGAGTATTTATGCCGAGATAGAGTCCATATGATTTAAGGTCTTGATCGATGTTATCGTTGCAGAAGTAAGTTTCTGGACTAATAATAACAATGAATCCATTTTCAAAGTTTAATTCACCATTAGGAGGATTAGCGTAACTAGGCCAAAGAACATATGGAATTAATACTGTGCTAGTTCTTGAAACACGATTTTGGTATATAACATCATCATCGGCACCCCTGGTTTGCCCTGTTTTGTAAATTTTCGTATCGAGTAATTTAGGACAACGAGATATGCCCCTTTTTTTTGCCTTAGATTTCACTTTTTATATCACCTAAATACTCAAATAGCTTGGTAAAAAATGTCAAAATGTCTATCCCAAGAGCATTAATTATCTGCTCTAATGAATCAAGTGTAATATTGCGAACACCTCTTTCAACGCCTGAAATATAGGTTCTGTCGAGACCTGCACTATCAGCAAGCTCCTCTTGACTCATACTGTTTATCTTACGAAAATGCTTAACCGTTGAAGCCACGGCAGTAACGAGTGTTTTTTCCATATATAATCAGCATTCCTATTTCATGAATAGAAAATAATGAACCAAAATTTATTGTCTGTGAATGTAGATTATGAGTCCACGGACTATAAGTCACAAATCTAATACCATATCATTGGAGGGGTTTCACTTCGTTCTACCCAACCTACGATTTATAATTGATCGGATAACCTGCACACCTACATTTAGGCATGAGACTGTGACCGAAACTGGAAAATACAAAGATACCGTCAACTTACCCAAGACAAACTTCGATATGCGGGCAAACGCAATCAAGCGCGAACCCGAAATCCAAAAATTCTGGGCAGAAAACCACATTTATTCTCAACTGGCTGAAAACAACCCCGGCGAATTATTTATACTGCACGATGGTCCTCCCTATGCTAACGGTCAGTTGCATATTGGTCATGCTTTAAATAAGATTCTCAAAGATATTATTAACCGCTACCATTTGCTCCAAGGTCGTAAAATTCGCTACGTTCCTGGCTGGGATTGTCACGGATTGCCGATTGAGTTGAAAGTTCTGCAAAATATGAAACAGGCAGAACGGCAAAATCTCACACCTTTGCAATTGCGTCAAAAAGCGAAAGAGTTCGCACTAAAAACCGTAGACGAACAACGAGAAAGCTTTAAACGCTATGGGATTTGGGGTGATTGGGAAAATCCTTATTTAACCTTAAAACCAGAATACGAAGCCGCGCAAATTGGCGTATTTGGGGAAATGTTCCTTAAAGGTTATATTTATCGCGGTTTAAAGCCTGTACATTGGAGTCCTAGTTCTAAAACCGCCTTAGCAGAAGCAGAGTTAGAATATCCTGAAGGTCACGTTTCCCGCAGTATTTACGCCGCTTTTCCGGTGGTGAAGGTTGCTGAAGGGTTAAAAGCTAGTTTGGATGGCTTCTTGCCTGATTTGGGTGTGGCTGTGTGGACTACTACTCCTTGGACTATCCCCGGTAATTTGGCTGTGGCTGTAAATGGTGCGTTGGAGTATGCGGTTGTGGAGGTTTCGCGCAAAGACGCACAAGGAGCAAAGGCGCAAAGGAAATGCAGATATCTAATTGTTGCGGCTGAGTTGGTGGAACGGTTGGGAGAGGTTTTGGATTGTGAGTTAACGGTGAAAGCCAAGTTCGCAGGGAAGGATTTGGAAGGTACTATTTACCGTCATCCTCTTTTTGACCGTGAAAGTCCGGTGGTGGTTGGTGGTGATTATATCACTACTGAGTCGGGAACTGGGTTGGTTCATACTGCTCCTGGTCATGGTCAAGAGGACTATATTGTTGGTCAGCGTTACGGTTTACCGATTCTTGCCCCTGTTGATGATAGTGGTAATTTTACGGATGAGGCTGGTAAGTTTTCTGGCTTGAATGTTTTGGGCGATGGTAATCAAGCGATTATTGACGCTTTGCATGAAGCTGGTTCTCTGTTGAAGGAGGAAGCTTATCCTCACAAGTATCCTTATGATTGGAGAACGAAGAAACCGACGATTTTCCGCGCTACTGAACAATGGTTTGCTTCTGTGGCTGGTTTTCGGGATGAGGCTTTAAAGGCTATTTCATCTGTGCGGTGGATTCCCGCACAAGGTGAAAACCGCATCACGCCGATGGTAGCAGAAAGATCCGATTGGTGTATTTCTCGTCAGCGTTCTTGGGGTGTACCGATTCCGGTGTTTTATGATGAAGCGACTGGGGAAGTTTTGCTAAATGCGGACACGATTAACCACGTTCAAGCTATTATTGCCGAAAAGGGTTCTGATGCTTGGTGGGAGTTGTCGGTTGCGGAGTTGTTACCGGAACAATACTGCAATAATGGCAAGACTTACCGCCGGGGTACAGATACAATGGATGTCTGGTTTGATTCTGGTTCATCTTGGGCGGCTGTGGCGAAGCAAAGACCGGAGTTATGCTATCCTGCTGATATGTATTTGGAAGGTTCTGACCAACATCGGGGTTGGTTTCAATCTTCTTTGTTAACTAGTGTCGCGGTTAATGGCATTGCACCTTATAAAACTGTGTTAACTCATGGTTTCGTCTTGGATGAAAATGGCCGGAAAATGAGCAAATCGGTGGGGAATGTGGTAGATCCTCAATTGATGATTCAAGGTGGGACTAACCAAAAACAACAACCTGCTTATGGTGCGGATGTTTTGCGGTTGTGGGTTTCTTCCGTTGATTATTCTGGTGATGTGCGGTTGGGTGGTAACATCATCAAGCAATTAGCTGATGTGAGAAATAAGATTCGCAACACGGCACGGTTTTTATTGGGGAGTTTGCATGATTTTGATCCTCAGAAGGATGCTGTAGCTTTTGATGATTTGCCAGATTTGGATAAGTATATGTTACACCGCATTCGTGAGGTGTTTAATGAGGTGACGGACGCTTTTGATAGTTTCCAGTTTTTCCGCTTTTTCCAAACTGTGCAGAATTTCTGCGTTGTGGATTTGTCGAACTTTTATTTAGACGTTGCCAAGGATAGATTATATATCAGTTCTGCTGATGCTTTCCGTCGTCGGAGTTGTCAAACGGTTTTGCAAATTGCTTTGGAGAATTTAGCGATCGCCATTGCTCCCGTTTTATGTCATACTGCGGAAGATATCTGGCAATTTATCCCCTACGAAACCCAATATAAATCAGTGTTTCAAGCTGGTTGGGTGCAGGTTGATGATAAATGGGAAAATACAGAATTAGCAGAATTTTGGAAAACACTGCGACGGATTCGTGGTGATGTTAATAAGGTTTTAGAACAAGCACGGACAGAAAAGTTAATTGGTTCTTCTTTAGAAGCTATTGCATTGATTTATCTTAGTGATGAAAAATTACGCGCTGCTATTGAACCTTTAAATGTTAGCACGAATGGAATTGATGAATTGCGGTATTTATTCCTCACTTCTGAAGTGCAATTATTAGATACTCCTGAGACATTAAAAGGATTGAAAACCCTGCGAGTTCAAGGTGAAGATAATTGGGATATTGGCGTAGTTAATGCCGCAGACTATGAACATGAAGGGAAATCTTATCACAAATGCGATCGCTGTTGGAATTATTCTACCCATGTGGGTGAATCAGCAGAACATCCTTTACTTTGTGAAAGATGTGTTCCCGCTTTAGCTGGAGAATTTTAAAATCATGTAAGGGTTTAGCAATGCTAAACCCCTACACGCAACAATGTTTTCCCTATCATACATAATCAGGACTTACGCACGAATCACGGAATATCTAACCACAGAGGCACAGAGGACACAGAGGAAAGAGGTTTTGAGGATATTTTGTGTAAGTCCTAATAATATGAAAACAAAAACTATGAAAACTCAAACAACTGTAGTTATAGAAACCTTACCAATGGTTTTGAAAATGCAACCAAATATTATTATAAGTGATGAGCAATTCTTTGAGTTTTGTCAATTAAACCGTGATTTAAGAATTGAACGTAATCAATTTGGAGATTTATTAATTATGTCACCTACAGATTTAGAAACAGGTGAACGTAATTTTAATTTAATTGGTGAATTAGGTATTTGGACAAAACAAAACGGTACAGGAGTAGGATTTGGTTCTAGTGGTGGTTTTACCTTACCCAATGGTGCAGTCCGTTCTCCTGACGCAGCTTGGATAAACCGCACAAAATGGGAAGCAATACCAGCAGAACAAAGGAAAAAATTTGCTCCTATTTGTCCTGAACTTATCATTGAATTACGTTCAGAAACTGATAATTTAAAGATTCTGCAAGAAAAGATGCAAGAATATATAGATAATGGTACACAATTAGCTTGGTTAATTGATAGAAAACAACGGAAAGTATTTATTTATCGTCCCAATTGTGTAGTTGAAGAATTAGACAATCCCCAAACATTAACTGGTGAGAATTTATTACCCGGATTTGTTTTAGATTTAAGTCAGATTTGGTAATAAATAACAGTAGAACATAGATATTGTAAAAACTAATAAATCTATTAATTCATCTGCGTTCATCTGCGTTCATCTGCGTTCAATCATTCGTAATAAATAAATTGTATTCCAGCTTTAGCGAGAGAATTTTCCCTCTAATCTTGATTGAAAAGAATTTGGTTGAATTAAACAATAAGAATCAAGACGATATTCTGGGGGGGCGATTTTTTTAGCTAACTTTGCTAAAATGGGTTTTGGGACTTCAGCAGTATGACGTTGGGTTAATACTGGCATTTCTTGCCAACAACTCCGGCAAAACCAGTAATTTTCAGCACCACGGATATGGTGTAAAAGAAAGTCGGAACAGCAAGGGCATTGGGGCATAATAGTTTCAAGTCCTTTGTTAAAAGTGTTCGGCTAAATCCAGTCATGTAATAAATTGAGATAAAATAAAACTTGTTATGTATATTCCTTAATTTTAACTCTCAAGCAGGGGGGAATTATGAGAATACTTACAAGAACAATATATTACGTAATATTTCGCTATATTAGCTATACATTTATTTATACTCTAAACTAGAGTAATCTTAAATGGAGGATGCCATTTAGACATCTGGTAGTCAATCCCGTTCCCTGCTATATATCCTCGCAACATCCTCAAACTCTCCGTGCATAAACAGAATGGGTTCTGAATTAAATAACAGTAGCTATTTAAGGAATCTCAGAATATGTTGGAAATTAAACGCAATCAAGAAAATAGCCAAATTCATCAAGAAGCTTTAGTATTACCCTTTAATGCTGTGGGAATTGCAGATATTCCCCTAGTAGGTGGTAAAAACGCTTCCTTAGGGGAAATGATTCAACAACTAAGTTCCCAAGGTGTGAAAGTTCCCACGGGATTTGCGACTACGGCTTATGCTTATAGATACTTTATTACTGGGGCTGGTTTAGAAGTAAAACTGAGGAAGATTTTTGCAGATTTAGATGTGGAGGATATGGCTAATTTGCAAGAATGTGGCAAACAAGCCAGATCATTAATGTTAGAAACCCCATTTCCGCTAGAATTGCAAGAAGCGATCGCTAGATCCTATCAAAGTTTATGTCAAGAATATAGTATAGATACTGATGTGGCTGTTCGTTCTAGTGCCACAGCCGAAGACTTACCAGATGCTAGTTTTGCGGGACAACAGGAAACTTACCTCAATGTTCATGGCATTAAAAGCGTATTAGAATCTTGTCATAAATGCTTTGCTTCTATCTTCACAGACAGGGCTATTTCCTACCGACAAATTAGAGGTTTTGATCATTTTGAAGTAGCCTTATCAGTCGGTGTCCAAAAAATGGTACGTTCAGATTTAGCCTCTTCTGGGGTGATGTTTTCCATAGACACCGAAACAGGTTTTCAAAATGCTGCTTTAATTACTGCTGCTTATGGTTTAGGTGAAAACATCGTTCAAGGTGCAGTTAACCCCGATGAATATTTGGTATTTAAACCAACTTTAAAACAAGGATATAAACCCATTCTCCAAAAACGGTTGGGAACAAAAGAAATTAAAATGGTTTATGATCTAGGTGGGTCAAAATTAACTAAAAATATTTCTGTCCCTCAACTTGAACGTCATCAATTTGCCCTCAATGATCAAGAAATCCTCCAACTAGCAAAATGGACTTGTATCATTGAAGATCATTATTCCCAAGTCCGGGGAATGGCCACACCAATGGATATTGAATGGGCAAAAGATGGGATAACAGGAGAATTATTTATTGTCCAAGCTAGACCAGAAACCGTTCAATCTCAAAAATCAAAAACCGTCCTCAGAACTTATCAACTCCAAGAAAAAAGTCAAGTTTTATTAACTGGTCGTAGCGTAGGCGAAATGATAGGTCTTGGTAAAGCTAGAGTAATTTTAGATGTCCCAGAAATTAATCTCTTTCAAGCCGGCGAAGTGTTAGTTACTAACCGCACAGACCCCGACTGGGAACCGATTATGAAAAAAGCCAGCGCTATTGTCACTAACTCTGGGGGACGGACTTGTTTTGATGGAGAGACAAAAATTCTCACCAATCAAGGTTTTATGACCATTCAGCAGATTTATGAACAAGGATATCAAGGATTATCAACTTTAGCCCTCAACACCAAAACCCATCAAATGGAATGGAAACCCATTGAAGATGCCATGAAACGGACATCTAAAACAATTAGTGTGAGTGTATCTCAAACTGGGAAAGTCACAGATAATATCCTGCGATTAACTCCTGATCATAAAATGGTCAATCTTCGGAATGGTGAATATACCAAAACTGAGATTCAAGAAATGTTAGATACTCAGGAAATGGTGCTTGTATCTCAGAATATTCCCACATTGGGTGACAACAAAAATCAAGAAGCTGATTTAGCTTATCTGATTGGGGGAATCATCACAGACGGTTCAATTTACACTAGTCGAACTCGTGGGGAAGTCCAGTTTATTCAAAAATGTTTACCAGAAAAACAAGCATTCATAGCTACTATGAATGACAAAATGAATACTGTTTATGGTAAATCTTTTACTCCTTGTGAGAAACCAGTATCTTCAGGTTACATCCGAGGAAAACAGGTAAAAGGACAAGCTACAGCTTATCGTGTTTATTCTAAAGCTATAGCTTACGACTTAAAACAAAAAGAACAACAGATTACCCAAATTCTTCTAGAAAACACTTCAGAAGTTTCTTATCACTTTTTAGGGGGTGTAATTGATGGTGATGGTTGCTATGCTAATAATCGCATTAACATCTATATCTCTGAAGAAAACTTACTACAAGCTGTCATTATTGCTTGTTTAAAAATCAACACTGTTCCTCAAGTTACCAGAAATCGTCATATCTACAATGTCCAAATTGTAGAAAAATTAGAGCAAATTTTAGAATATACCCAACGAGTCAAGGGAGAAGTTACTCCAAGAACTATTCAAACCCGTTTCTTTGCTACTAATCAACTATTTGATGACAATGTAACAGGAGAAATCAAACTTAGAAAAGATAAAAATCTCCTAATTTCTGATAAACAACTCCGTGAAATAGGTCAATTTGAACAACTTCTGCAAGGTGATATTCGGATGCAACGAGTTGTTAAAGTTGTAGATGAAGTAGACGCTGAAGTTTATAATATTACTGTTGCGAATCATCATAATTATCTAGTTTTCACGGATAAATATACTCCTGTAGTTGTTTGTAACTGTCATGCAGCAATTATTGCCAGAGAAATGGGTATTCCGGCTATTGTTGGTTGTGGGAATGCGACTACAGTTTTAGAAACTGGACAAGAAATTACTGTTAGTTGTGCGGAAGGGGAAACAGGTCAAGTTTATGCGGGTTTATTAAACTTTGAAATTCAAGAATTACCATTAGATAATTTACCTCGAACCCGCACCAAAATTATGATGAATGTGGGTAATCCGGAAGAAGCTTTAGGTTTGACAGCAATTCCTAATGATGGTGTTGGTTTAGCGAGAATGGAATTTATCATTGCTAACCATATTAAAGCCCATCCTTTAGCATTATTACATTTTGACGAATTAGAAGACGAACTTGCCAAATATAAAATTAGCGAATTAACGGCACAATATGAAGATAAAGCCGAATTCTTTATTGCCAAATTAGCACAAGGTATCGGCACAATTGCCGCAGCATTTTATCCCAAACCTGTAATTGTGAGATTGTCTGATTTCAAAAGTAATGAATATGCTAATCTTTTAGGAGGTAGACAATTTGAACCCAAAGAAGAAAATCCCATGATTGGTTGGCGTGGTGCTTCTCGTTATTATGATCCTCGTTATCGTGAAGGTTTTGCATTAGAATGTCAAGCTATGAAACGGGTACGAGAAGAAATGGGTTTAACCAATATGATTCTCATGGTTCCCTTTTGTCGCACTCCCGAAGAAGGAAAACGGGTATTAGCAGAAATGGCAAAAAATGGCTTAGTCAAAGGTGAAAATGGCTTAGAAGTTTACGTTATGTGCGAGTTACCAAGTAACGTTTTATTAGCTGATGAATTTAGTCAGGTTTTTGATGGTTTCTCCATTGGTTCTAATGATTTAACCCAATTAACATTAGGATTAGATCGAGATTCTGAATTAGTGGCACATTTATTTGATGAACGCAATGAAGCTGTTAAAAGAATAATAGCAAAAGCCATAACTACTGTTAAACAAAATAATCGCAAAATTGGTATTTGTGGACAAGCGCCCAGTGATTATCCAGAATTTGCTCGTTTTTTAGTTGAACAAGGTATAGATTCTATTAGTCTCAACCCTGATTCTGTGATTAAGACAATGTTAGAAATTGCGAAAGCAGAAACAGGGGAATAGGGGAATAGGGGAATAGGGGAATAGGGGAATAGGTAATTGGTAATTGGTAATTGGTAATTGCTAATTGCTAATTGGTAATTGGTAATTGCTAATTGGTAATTGGTAACAGTTTTACAACTGACAACTGTACGGGCGAAGCATTTGGAGAACTATTTTTGGCAATGACCGATAATTTATCTTCCAAATGCTTCGCCCCTACTAACAACTAACAACTAACAACTGACCAATATGCAAACAAAAAATGTAGAGTTGGATCTCTCAGATCCTTGTTTTTTACTTACCACATTACAAGAACTTCGTCAATCTGTTGATCAGGAAGGCAGGGAAATATTTGAACGCTGGAAAAAGCAAATTCACCGACAATCTTTTATTAATAGTAGTCTCAATCTTGCCTATTATCTGGCACTGAGAAGACACGATTTACGAGAACTGCAAGCGGCTTTAATGCCTTGGGGTTTGTCCTCATTGGGGAGGATAGAAGCTAAGGTTTTACCAACTTTAGATGCGGTGATTGCCACCTTACAGGCAGTTTGTCGCACAGATAATGATTCTATCATTATACATCCACCTTTGGACGCATTTTTTGAGGGCGATCGCCTTCTCCAACAAAATACCGAAGATTTATTTGGTAACACCCTCGATAACCGTCGAGTTAGAATCATGGTAACGTTGCCAAATGAAGCCGCTACCAATTACGAATTTCTGCGGGATATCATTCGGCAAGGAACCAACTGTGTGAGAATTAATTGCGCCCATGATACCCCCGTTGAATGGTTAGCAATGATTAACAATGTCAAACAAGCAGAATTAGAATTAGAATCTTCTTGTAAAATTCTCATGGATTTGAGTGGTCCTAAAACCAGAATTAAATCTGTTCTTACCCCCAGTCCCAAACAACGAATATTTAAAGATGAATCTCTCCTGCTTACCCATGAGTTACCCACTACTATTGATTCTGAATTTTTTCAAGCCAGTTGCACAATTCCAGAAGTATTAAAACAACTGAAAATTGGTACAATAGTCTGGATTGATGATGGACGGATTGGTGCTTGTGTTGAGTCAATTACATCTGAGGGAGTATGGTTAAAAATTACCCATGCCCGTCTCAAAGGTGAAAAACTATTACCAGAAAAAGGCATTAATTTTCCTGACACTGAATTACATTTGAGTTCTTTAACAGAAAAAGATCAACAAGATTTAGATTTTATTACCACTCATGCTAATCAAGTTAATATTATCGGCTATTCCTATGTGCAAACACCCGCAGATATTCAGCTTTTACAACAGGAATTAGCGGTAAGATTACCAGAAAATTCTCCCACACCTGCCATAGTAGCGAAAATCGAAACACCCTTAGCCGTTAGCAATTTGCCAGAATTAATTATTCAAGCCGCCGGAAAACAACCCTTTGGAATTATGATTGCCAGAGGAGATTTGGCGCTGGAAATTGGTTATCAACGGCTGGCGGAAATTCAAGAAGAGATATTATGGTTATGTGAGGCTGCCCATATCCCCGTAATTTGGGCAACTCAAGTCTTAGAAAATCTTGTTAAACACGGAATGCCGTCACGGGCAGAAATCACTGATGCGGCAATGTCAGAACGGGCAGAATGTGTCATGCTCAATAAGGGTGATTATATTATTGAAGCTGTGGCTATTTTAGATGATGTTCTCACGAGAATGCAAGCCCACCAAGTTAAAAAAACACCCCAACTACGGGCTTTACATTCTTGGTAATTGGTAATAGAAAATAGACATCTGGTGAAAATTAAATATGCGTGACTTACAACCCTTGTAGAGACGTTCCATGGAACGTCTCTACATTCTTTTCTAGAGATGTCTAAGAGGTTGTTTGAAAAGTATTATATCAAACCAGTAATCTCCAAAAACCTAACCCCCCTACCCCCCTTCCCTGCAAGGGAATGGCGGTTTTAAAGCCTCTCCCCTTGCAGGGGAGAGGTTTGGAGAGGGGTCAGTCTATACATTCAAAACTTTTCAAACACCCTCTAATATATCCAAAGTTCTCTCCTGTCAATGTGGTTACAAAACTATATATTTAAATTGTGAATACTCACTATTTGAAATGTTTACAAAATTAAAGTTTCATATATAGAATATTCAGGGTACAATCTAATTAATTGCTCAAAAATCAATTAAATGATATTTATATTACCAACAACAATGATTTGGTTAAATTGCACGTAATTTTTTGAAATAAATTTTCTCACTCCAAACCCTTGCTATCCATATCTATCAAATTTATTAACTAATGATTTGTAGATTTTAATCGGTATGACATTAGTTACAGTATCATCTACTAATCAGATTAACCAATGGACGCATTCACTAACAGATTTAACCGAAAATTGATTAATTTACCTAATTTACATCAAATTATTCATTATTCTCCCTTAACTATTAGTCCTGATAGTTGTGTGATGGATGCTATTAACTTGATGAATCAACAACAAGATCATAAAGTTACAGTTAATAACCCGATCCATCAAGTAACAGACTATGTTTTAGTAGTAGAGGGAAAGCAATTACAAGGAATATTTACTATTAAAGATGTATTGAGAGTAATTACCTTAAATACCGACCTATCAGCGGTAAAAATGGCGGACGTGATGACTCAGCCGCTAATTACTCTCAAATATTCAGCATCTGAGCATATTTTGACAGTGTTTGCACTTTTACAGCAGCATTCTATCCAGTATTTACCAATAGTAGATGATCAAGACAACTTAATCGGTATTGTCACTGAGGCAAACTTGCTGCAAGCCTTAAATATAGAAAAAATGATTGGTGTGGTTGAGGCATTGCAGGAAAATTTGCTAGATTTGAAGACAGAACACATACCAATTAATGAACAACTGGAAGTAATCCGTAAGCAAACTCATAATCATTTACAAGCATGGGCAAAAAAACAACTTGACGAGAATTTAGAAATTAATCGAGAACTGCAAGAAACTTTAGAAGAACTGCAAATTGCCGAAGAAGAACTACGTCAACAAAATGAACAACTAATCTATTCTCGGCAAATTACTGAAGCAGAACGACAGCGTTATCAAAATTTATTTGAATTTGCACCTAATGGTTATTTAGTAACTGATGCTTTAGGGATAATTCAGCAAGCTAATCATGGGGCAGCATCCTTACTATCTGTTCGTCAAGATCATCTTGTGGGCAAACCATTAGTAGTTTTTATTGCTGAAGAAGATCGTTCTCAATTTGTATCTCGGTTAAAAAAATTGCATGAATTACAGGAATGGGAAATGAATTTCCAGTCCCGTAAAGGTTTACTCTTTTCTGCTAGTGTGAGAGTAAATTCTATGGTTGATAATGAGGGTAAACGGACTGGTTGTTTATGGTCAATATCTGATATTAGCGACAGGAGAAAATTAGAAGCAGCACTCCGTCAAGATAGCGATGTCTTGGAAGTTCGGGTAAAAGAACGCACGGCAGAATTAGTGATTGCCAATAAGCGATTGCAAGAAGAAATCATTGAACGGAAACATATTCAAGCGTCCTTACAAGAAAGTGAAGCCCGACTCACCTTAGCACTAGAAGCAGGTAATATTGGGATCTGGGATTGGCATATCCAAACCAATGAAACTCTCTGGTCTCCTACCATGGGTTTAATGTATGGTTTACCTCTCAATAGTTCCTGTCCTAGTATTGAAGACTTTCTCAATTTAATCTATCCTGAAGACCGTCAGCATTTTCAAAACTGTGTCAGTCATTCCCTGGAGAAAAAAGTTGATTTTGTCTGTGAACATCGGATAGTGGATTGTGATGGTATCCTACATTGGTTGAGTTCTAGAGGAAAAGTTTACTGTAACGAAAATGATCGGCCAATCCGCATGATTGGCACAACTAGAGACATTTCTGAACGTAAACAAACGCAACGGCAAATATATGAACAAGCTGCCCTATTAGATATTGCGACTGATGCAATTTTTGTCCGAGATTTTCAAGCCCAAATCGTCTTTTGGAATCAGGGGGCAGAGAGGATATATGGTTGGGAACGTCAGGAAGTTTTAGGTAAGAATCCCAAGGATATTTTTTACGATTCAACTTCCCATGAACAAGAGATAATCGCCCTAAAAACTGTAGTTACATCGGGAAGTTGGGAGGGTGAGTTACGCAAACGCACACAATCAAACCAACTAATTATTGTTCAAAGTCGCTGGACATTGATGTTAGATACTGATGGACAACCTAAATCTATTCTCACAGTAGATACTGATATTACAAAAAATAAACAACGAGAAGAGCAATCTTTACGCGCTCAAAGAATGGAAAGTATTGGAACTTTAGCTGGAGGCATTGCCCACGATATCAATAATATCTTAACACCAATTTTAGCATCTGCTCAATTACTCAAAAGTAGTAGATTATCTGAAGAAAAACATAAAGATCGTCGTCAGCAAATGCTGACAATTATTGAAAATAATGCGAAACATGGTGCAGAATTAGTCAAACAATTGTTATCCTTTGCCAAAGGTGTTGAAGGCAAACAGACGATTGTGCAGATTAATGATTTGATCAGCGATATTATCTACTTGGTCAGTCAAACATTTTCCAAATCCATCACATTTTCTAAGCATATTCACCCTAAATTATGGACAGTGCTTGCGGATAAAACCCAACTGCATCAAGTATTAATAAACTTAGTGGTTAATGCTGCTGATGCTATGCCTGACGGTGGATGTCTCTCTGTTTCTACAGAAAATCTGTATCTTGATGAAGAGATGATCCAGATAAATCATCATGCTACAGTTGGGAATTATATTGTGATTACGGTTAGAGATACGGGGACGGGAATGTCACCGGAAATATTAGAAAGAATATTTGAGCCATTTTTTACCACTAAGGATTTTGGTAAAGGCACAGGATTAGGACTATCAACAGTGTTAGGAATTATTAAAAGTCATAAGGGGTTTATTAATGTTGAAAGTCAAATTGGACTTGGTAGCGTATTTCAGATATTTTTACCATCAGTTAACCAAGAAGTTTCCCCTTTAGAATCCGATCATCAAGAAATATCTCAAGGACAGGGAGAACTAATTTTAGTAGTAGATGATGAAGCCCATATCCGGGAAGTTACAACAACCATTTTAGAAGCCTACAATTATCAAGTTCTTACCGCTAAAAACGGCGTGGAAGCAATCAATACTTACAACCAATACCGGGATCAAATCAGAGTAGTATTGATGGATATAATGATGCCAGGAATGAATGGAAATTCCGCCATTTGCAAGTTAAAAGAAATCAACCCCCAGGTGCTAATAATTGCTTGTAGTGGATGCAATATAGAGAATATGTTAGAGCCAAATAATGAATCTCAAGTTACAGCAATTTTATCAAAACCCTATACTAATGAAGAGTTATTGGCAAAATTAAATTTTGTCCTCAAGTAAGTTGTCAGTAGGGGCGAAGCATTTGCAAGATAAATTATCGGTCATTGCCAAAAATAGTTCTCCAAATGCTTCGTCCGTACAGTTGTTAGTAGGGGCGAAGCATTTGCAAGATAAATTATCGGTCATTGCCAAAAATAGTTCTCCAAATGCTTCGCCCGTACAGTTGTCAGTAGGGGCGAAGCATTTGCAAGATAAATTATCGGTCATTGCCAAAAATAGTTCTCCAAATGCTTCGCCCGTACAGTTGTCGGTTGTCAATTATTCATTTTTGAATATTTTGAACAGATTTTTGGGGATTACAGCACTTATGCTCATAGAATTGACCGATTGATGAGACTTTTACTTTTTTTTGGCAAATTTTATGACACCTCAAGAGTTTTTAGAAAAGTTGGCAACAGCCGCAACAGACCCCGAAAAACTGATAGTTTTTGCAGAATACTTGGATACAACTGCCTTGGATCATGCCACAGCCCCAAGATGGAGAAGTCTTTCTTATAGTAACGAAATTGAAATGGCGCTTAAAAATGTAGCTTTTCATTTAGAAGCGCTCGCTGAAGCTGAGTAATACGTAAGGGGGGCAGGAGGTAGGGAGTAGGGGGAGTAGGGGGAGTAGGGGAGATTATTTATCTTTCTATTACCTATTACCTATTACCCATTACCTATTACCCATTACCTATTACCTATTGCCTCTTACTTTATTCACCAATATATATTCCTAAAGACCTAGCGGTTTGGACTAAATCACCTTGAGGATTAACAAGAGAGGGATTATTATCTATCACATCTTGAATGGGGAAAGTGACAACTTTGCCATTTTGCCAAGCTAACATTTGATCATATTGATTTTGGGCAATTAAATCAACTGCAACTTTACCAAACATAGTAGCTGTGAGACGGTCTAAAGCTGAGGGGATACCACCACGCTGAATATGTCCTAATACAGAAACTCTGGTATCAATCAGGTGATTACTACAATTAGCAATTTTTTCGGCAATATATTGACCTTGACCACATTTAGTTCGGCTTCGCTCACTATCAATAGCAGTAGTACAAATAGAAGGATTATCGGCATCTTCTGCACAAACAGATATCCCTTCAGAAACCACAATAATAGCAAATTTTTTTTGCCAACAATCGCGTAATTCGGTCAGATGATGACATATTCCTTGAATAGTATAGGGGACTTCAGGAATTAAAATCACATCAGCACCGCCGGCAATTCCTGAGTGTAAAGCTAAATGTCCGGCGCTGCGTCCCATAACTTCGATAATCATCACTCGGTCATGACTAGCAGCAGTAAAGATCAGACGATTAATAGCATCAACAATTGTATTAATTGCCGTATCAAACCCAATTGAACGTTCTGTAAAAGCGACATCATGATCAATAGTTTTGGGAATAGCAATTAAATTCCAATTACCTAAAACGGCTAATTGATGAATAATATTTAAACTACCATCTCCACCCACAATAATTAAAGCATTTAAAGCGATCGCTTTATAACCGGCTAATATTTCATCAGCATGGGTTAAAGTATCTCCTTTATTAATACTACCTAAAATTGTTCCCCCCATATTTAGTAAAGGGTCAATCCCGCGTAAATCCCAACCATGTATACTTAACGGCACAGTTTTCCGTTCTAGCAACCCTTGGGTAGCGTAAGGAATCCCCACTACTTCCCAATCAAAAGTCCGTGTGGCATGACTCACAACAGCGCGAATCACACAATTTAGACCAGGACAATCACCACCACTGGTAAGAATACCGATACGTTTTTTCATTGTTTGTCAGTTGTTAGTTGTCGGTAGGGGCGAAGCATTTGGAAGATAAATTATCGGTCATTGCCAAAAATAGTTCTCCAAATGCTTCGCCCGTACAGTTGTTAGTTGTCAGTAGGGGCGAAGCATTTGGAAGATAAATTATCGGTCATTGCCAAAAATAGTT
>NZ_JAQMTJ010000058.1:0-18822 GCF_028330815.1 Dolichospermum lemmermannii CS-548 | reverse complement strand
ACTAACAACTGACAACTGTACGGGCGAAGCATTTGGAGAACTATTTTTGGCAATGACCGATAATTTATCTTCCAAATGCTTCGCCCCTACTAACAACCAACAACTGACAAACATGACAATACCTTTACTAGAATACAAACCCAGTTCCCAAAACCAGCGCGTTTCTGGTTATGAAGTTCCCAACGAAGATACACCCACAATTTACCGCATCGAAGACTACGCCTTTGGTGGAGAAGTAGAAGAATTAATTTGGGCTGCTTATCGGCAACTTTTTAGCGAACACGTCATTCTCAAATTTTATCGCCAAGTTCATTTAGAATCCCAAGTAAAAAACAAAGCTATTACCGTCCGCGATTTTATCCGGGGTTTAGCTAAATCTGAAGCTTTCCAAAGTTTGGTAATTCAGAGTAATTCTAATTACAGATTAGTAGAAATTGGGCTAAAACGGTTATTAGGTCGCGCACCTTACAACAACAAGGAAGAAATCGCTTGGTCAATTGTGATTGCTACCAAAGGTTGGGGTGGTTTTGTTGACGCTTTGCTCGATTCTGAAGAATATCAAAGCAACTTTGGGGAAAATATCGTTCCCTACCAAAGACGACGTTATAAGGATAGACCCTTTAATTTGGTAACACCACGATACAGTGATTACTGGCGCGACCAACTTGAAGAAGCTCGTTATAAATGGGGTGACATTAAAAACTTTTTGGATATGGCAAATTCCATTAAAATTAAAACAGTGACTCACACACCAGTTAGCACTGCCAATATCCAAATTCCTAACACTACCAAGGAAACAACATCAAAAGGTATCCCTGTTTCTATCAGTCCTAGTGTTAGTTTTCCCCTGCGCTAAATAGTTTTTTAATTAGCTGGGTAATCTCGGTTACAAAAGTGATAAAGTTTGTATTTTTTTAAGGATTTTAATTTTAGTTAGTTTGCTAAGTATTAGAGCATTTTGAAATGCCAAATTTACCAAAAGGCAGGTTCTTTAAAATGGCAATTCCTTTACTTGAATACAAACCTACAACTCAAAACCAAAGAGTTAGCAGCTTTGGTACGGCAGATATTAACGAGGACAATCCTTATATCTACCGGATTGAAAATGCTAACTCTGCCGGCGAAATTGAACAACTAATTTGGGCTGCTTATCGCCAAGTTTTCAACGAACAGGAGATTCTCAAATTTAACCGCCAAATTACCTTAGAAACTCAACTCAAAAATCGGTCAATTACGGTTAAAGACTTCATTCGTGGTTTGGTGAAATCAGAGCGATTTTATCAGCTAGTTGTGACACCAAATAACAACTATCGGTTGGTAGAAATGTTCCTGAAAAGGATCTTAGGTCGTTCTCCCTACAATGAGCAAGAAAAAATTGCCTGGTCAATTCAAATTGCTACTTTAGGTTGGGGAAAATTTGTGGATGTTTTGATTGATAGTAGTGAGTATGAACAAGCCTTTGGCGAATATACCGTACCCTATCAACGCAAACGGATGACCACAGACCGCCCAATCAGTTTTACTCCCCGCTATGGTGCTGATTATCGTGACCGGGCAGGTATTGTCCAAAAATGGCCGTATCTTCGTCAATGGCGTGGAGGTTTCTACCCAGGCTCTGGGCAAAATGTTGATTTGGGGGCATTGTCTGCTGTATTACTGGTAATAACCGCAGGCATCACTTTCTTGTTGATTCTCAATTGGTTAGGAATTAGTGATATCTACTAACCTTTTGAGGGGAAAATAAGTAAGTAATCCCGCCTCAGAATGAATTCTGAGTCTAATAGCAAAAGTCGTCTCAAGACGACTGAAAAAAAAGTTTATAGTCCGTTTTAACGGACTTTAGTTATTAGCCCTAAACTTCAGTTCTGGGCGGGGTATTTCTTGAACGAAATCTTTCTTTGTTTAATTTGATCATAAAAGGAGAAAATTAATATGGCATTGCCATTACTTCAATACAATCCAAGTAGTCAAAATCACCGGGTGGCCAGCTTTGGCGTTGCTGACCAAAATGAAGATACACCTTATATCTATCGCATTGAAGATGTTAGTTCTTACACTGACATGACAAACATCATTTGGGCTGCTTATCGCCAAGTTTTTAGCGAACATGAAATTCTCAAGTTTAACCGTCAAGTTACTTTAGAATCCCAACTTAAAAACGGTTCTTTGTCAGTTCGTGACTTTATCCGGGGTTTAGCTAAATCTGAAGCTTTCTATCGTTTAGTTGTCTCTGTTAACAACAACTACCGTTTAGTAGACATCACCCTCAAACGCTTATTGGGTCGTTGTGCTTACAATAAAAAAGAAGAAATTGCTTGGTCAATTGTTATTTGTAACAAGGGCTTTGGCGGCTTTGTTGATGTTTTATTAGACAGCGCAGAATACACCCAAAACTTTGGTGATAATACCGTACCTTACCAACGCAAGCGGTTTGTAGATCGTCCTTTTAACTTGGTAACTCCTCGTTACGGTGCCGACTTCCAAGAAACAGCCGGTACAGTCAAAACCGACTGGCGCTTTACCTTGGAAAACTTCTACACTGCTAAGGCAAAAGCAAAGCGTTTAAAAGAAGGCGATCCTGCTAAATTTGCAGATATGGCTGCTTCTGTATCTGGTAAAGGTAACTATGCTCAAAAGTTATCTTCCTTTGACATTGATTACCTCAATGCTGTTCCTTATCGTGGTAAACGCTAGTACCGCAGAGCGGAATTAAAAATTAATAATTAAAAATTAAAAAGGCGGATATTACCAGCTTTTTAGTTATTTTTAATAGTTAGTTAACTTCCGCTGTTGGGTACTAAGTTTACCCAAAAATTTTTAATTTATAGGGTGCGTTAGGAAGATAATTCTTGACGCACTCTTAATTTTTTGTGCTGTTGCTCATGGTTTTTGTAAATAGGAGTTTTTTGCCTATTCTATGAAGATGTACCATAAGTAAAATCTTCTATAACTCAATTAACTTGAAGTCCCAAATTTTTAAAACTGCGATCGCTATTTCTGGATCTATACCATCATAGGCTTCCCATTCAGACTGTGGATCTTTAGGATGCCCTTCACCTACATAACCTGCAATTTTTATAATGGGAATATTCACTAAGTAATCACGTTCCATGCCTTTGGGGAGGGCTAATTTAATTCTGCGGCCTACAAACTTCGATGCACTAGATTCAGCTACAGATTCACGAACTAAACAAATATCACCAGCAGTCCCCCAAGTAGTTTGGTAAATGTGGAGAAACGATATATAACTTTCTGGTTTGATGGATCTTTTAAGAACTTGCATTATCTAATCCTTATCCTTGTTTTCGACAATTTTATCTAAACTCTACCTGCTATATTCCAATTTCCTGCTTTTTACAGAATAAAACAAGGGGTTTGCACCCCTTGAGAGAGTTTAAAAAGTGAACCGTATTAGTGATCTACGCAGGTGTAAACTGCAAAGATACACCGTTCATACAGTAACGGAGACCAGTTGGTTTTGGTCCATCATTAAAAACATGGCCTAAGTGTCCACCACAATTACTACAATGGACTTCAGTTCGGGTCATGAAAAATGTTCTATCTGTAGTAGTAGCGATCGCTCCCTCTATTGGTTTAAAAAAGCTCGGCCAGCCAGTACCACTATTAAACTTAGTATCAGCAGTAAACAAAGCCTGTCCACAACCAGCGCAGACATAAGTACCAGGTTCATATTGTTTATCGAGAGAACTGGTATGGGAGGGTTCTGTACCATGTTTCCGCAATACCCGAAACTGTTCTGGTGTGAGGATACTCTTCCATTCTTCCTCTGTTTTTGTCACTGCAAACTCTGGATTAGAAAGTGCCATAGATTCTGAACTCCAATTGATATAACGGGAAAAAAAGGCTGTACCAATTAAAACTGTACTGATTTGCAAAAAATAGCGTTTGTTCATTATTCTATTATTTGCTATTTTTTGCTTCCATGACCAAGAAACTCCCATAAATTTCTAAATCCTCCATGAGAAATTGATGAAAATCACCTAAAAACGTCTTGCTTAGTGAAAAAGAATATGTAATACTAATTACCACGATGAGTTTCTCCAAACAGGTTTTTATTAATATTTGATAATTAAATGTCCAAATTGTACCTGTTCCATCAAAAATAATCAGTTACTCTGGAGTTGATCTTTACAACTACAAAACTAATGTGCCAACTGCTAGGAATGAATTGCAACGTACCCACAGACATTTGCTTTTCCTTTGAAGGTTTTTCTGCCAGGGGAGGAAAAACAGATGAACATAGCGACGGTTGGGGAATTGCTTTTTTTGAAGGCAAAGGATGTCGGATTTTTCTAGACGCTGAAGCCTCTATCGCGTCACCAATTGCCGATTTTATCCGTCAGTATCCCATTCATTCTACTCATGTAATTGCCCATATCCGCAAAGCTACTCAAGGCAAAATAGCCTTGGAAAACTGTCATCCTTTCCGTCGGGAACTTTGGGGTAGATATTGGGTATTTGCTCATAATGGTAATTTACCAGATTTTAACCCAGAAAATCATGGGACTTTTCAACCTGTGGGGACTACGGACAGCGAAAAAGCATTTTGCTTAATTCTCAATACTTTGCGATCGCATTTTCCTCAAGAACAACCACCGCTAAAGGAACTTTATCAGACATTACATGAAATTACCAAAGAAATAGCAGCCTTTGGATCTTTTAACTACATATTATCAGATGGTGAGCATTTTTTCACCTATTGCTCAACTAAACTTTGCTACATTATTAGACAAGCGCCTTTTGCTGCGGCTCATTTAATTGATGAAGAGATGACTGTAGATTTTAGTGAATTGACTACATCTAAAGATCGCGTGGCTGTGATTGTGACTACACCCCTAACTGATAACGAAGTTTGGACACAAATACAACCCGGAGAATTACTCATATTTCAGGATGGTTTACCCCTAAAATTTGCCTAATTCTTGACAACTATTTTATTAATAAGACAAAGCAAAATTCTGGAGATATTCATTTCTAGAACTTGTTAGTAAATGCTTATTTAATATTGTAAATATCTGCTCCTTTTGATAGGTTTATTAATAAAATCAGTTGCCCCAAATACCTTAGCCCGAACTCGATCAAAAGCTCCATCACTACTAGTTAATATAATAATTGGCACTTGGGAAAAAACAGAAGTCCGTCGTAATTGTTCTTACAGCAGATTTCGCTCTCATGAGGTACAAACTTGAATTATGAAACTCTTGTAGTGCGGGCATCTTGCCCGCTGGATATGTACCTCATAACACCGGAAAGTGCTGTAAATCACGGTTGCAAAAATCCTGCATCGCTACAAAAACTTTGTCTACACCGTGACCCAACAATATATTACAATCAATCAAGAATTGCTATATTTAGCGTCTTCCCCGTTGAATTTTATCAAAAATCGCACCATCTGCAAAGAATTTCTTCTGGACACCACTCCAACCGCCAAGATCAGCTACAGTGTAGAGTCGGGCAATATAGGGGAATTTATTTTTTACTTCTTTAGATACAGTTGGGTCAACTGGACGAAAACCAACTTTAGCAAATTCACGTTGTGCTTCTGGAGTGAAAAGGAACTTGACAAAAGCTTCAGAAACCTCACGATTTCCATGCTTATCAACATTTTTATCCACAACTGCAACGGGTGCATCTATAGAGATATTTACTGGAGGAACTATGTAAGAAGTATCTGTTTTGCCTTGCTGTGCAGCTAAAATGACTTCGTTTTCATAGTTTATTAATACATCACCCTGACCTTTTTTGTAAAAAGCATCACTTGCTTCTCGTGCATCCTTGGGTAATACAACCACATTCTTAAACACATCTGTTATAAACTTTAACGCCTGGGTATCATTTCCGCCATTCTTAACTACTGAACCCCATAAAGCGAGAAAATTCCATTTAGCCCCACCAGATGTCTTGGGATTTGCAGTAATAATTTTAACATCAGGCTTTGTTAAATCAGCCCAATTTTTGATATTTTTGGGATTACCAGCGCGAGTTTCCAGGGCAACTACTGAACGGGTAACAATTGAATTGTTTGGAGATTCCTTTTCCCAACCTGGTTGAATCAAGCCAGCTTGTTCAATTTTTTTAATGTCTCCAGCCAATGCTAAAGCTACCACATCTGCGGGTAAACCATCAATTACAGCGCGGGTCTGCGAGCCAGAACCACCGTAGCTTTCACGAATAACAACATCTTGACCTTTTTCTCTTTTCCATTTTGCCACAAAATCGGGAATAATTTTTGAGTAAGCCGCTTTGGTGACTGCGTAAGTGACTAAGGTAAGTTCAACTTTTTTACCACTTTGACTGATTAGTTGCGTCTTTTGGGCTGTACCTGCAAATACAGGCAAAATAGTGCTTATACTTAAACCTGTTGCTAAGAATAAAGCCGGAAAAAACGGCTTTGTTATGGGAACAAATTTTGCGGTGTTGGAAGAATTATCTGTCATGGGATGTCCTAAAATTGGTTTAAATATAATCTACGGTAACTCTGTAAAGATAACGTATTTAACCTCTAGAGAAAGAGCGTACCAGATGTCATAAATAAAATCAATAGTTTTTGCACTTAAAAACAACTATTTTCCTATCGAGTATTGTATGTATTACATATTGCAAATATATTTTTCGGCTTTTAATGCCTATAAAGTTTATATGGCAAATCTTTTAACAGATTAAACTCTATATTTATTTTCAAATACTTATTCAAGTAAAGTATTAAAAACTGAGAATTAATTAAGTAATTTCCCATCGTAACTCCATAGAGATAATTAAAAATTGATACTTGTCATTGAAAGGCATTGTAATTTTTCTTGAAACTGGTAAAATCACCATATTCCCTATCGTCAATATGCAGTTTTTACTAGTTTTGATAACCGGATACCTGCAATAATGGTATTTTCATTAATTAACCGTAGTCTCACAGAAGGACAAAAGATGAATTTGTGGCAACAATTACGAAAACGACTACAACTGAGGTTTAGTCCAAATTCGCTCAAAGGCTTTGTATCACTTTTCTTAGTAGGGACAGTATTGAGTGTATCTCTTGCTGCTTGCTCTGGGACAAACACCAGGAATTTACCTAGTGCAACTACTGATACGGGTAAAAAACAGAATGTAGAATTAACCCTTGTATCCTTTGCTGTTACCAAAGCTGCTCACGCCGCTATTATTCCCAAATTTGTGGAAAAATGGCAAAAGGAACATAACCAAACTGTAGTATTTAAACAAAGCTATGGTGGTTCTGGTTCGCAAACTCGTGCGGTGGTTGATGGTTTAGAAGCAGATATTGTTCATCTAGCCCTGGCTTTAGATACGCAAAAAATTGAAAAGGCGGGATTAATTCAACCTGGGTGGGAAAAAGAATTTCCTAATAATGGTATTGTTTCTAAGTCTGTTGCAGCCTTAGTAACTCGTGAAGGCAACCCCAAAGGGATTAAGAATTGGGCTGATTTAGCCAAAGATAATGTTAAACTAATTACCGCAGATCCGAAAACTTCTGGGGTAGCGCGGTGGAATTTTCTCGCCCTTTGGAATTCAGTCATTAAAACTGGTGGAGATGAAACTAAAGCTATTGATTTTGTGACCAAAGTTTATAAAAATGTCCCTGTATTAACCAAAGATGCTCGTGAAGCTACAGACGCATTTTTTAAACAAGGTCAAGGTGATGCTTTGATTAACTATGAAAATGAAATTGTTTTGGCAAAAGACAAGGGTGAAAAAACAAATTACATTCTTCCTGATATAAATATCTCCATTGATAATCCTATTGCTGTTGTGGATAAAAATGTTGATAAACATGGTAATCGTGAAGTAGCAGAAGCTTTTGTTAAATATTTGTTTACCCCCGAAGCACAACGGGAATTTGCTAAAGTAGGATTTCGTCCTGTAGATGAAACAGTAGCTAAGAGTAAAGAATTTGCTGACAAATATCCCCAAATAAAAACTTTAGGTACAGTTCAAGAATTAGGTGGTTGGGATGCTGTTCAGAAAAAGTTCTTTAATGATGGGGCAATTTTTGACCAAATTCAAGCTAAAAATAAACGGTAATTGGTGATTGGTAATTGGTGATTGGTGATTGGTGATTGGTAATTGGTGATTGGTGATTGGTAATTGACAACTAACAACTGACAACTGTACGGGCGAAGCATTTGGAGAACTATTTTTGGCAATGACCGATAATTTATCTTCCAAATGCTTCGCCCCTACTGACAACTGAAAACTGACAACTAACAAAATTATGACTGAATCTGCGGCTGTACAAACTAATATTAAACCTCCCATTTGGAAGGTATTTGTAGATAATTTGATTCATCTTCCTTGGACTTGGCGGATTACTTTGGGATATCTAACTGTGATGTTATTTATTCCCATTGTGGCCATGTTTCTCAAGGCTAGTACGGAATCTCCTGCGAAGTTTTGGGAAATTGCCACCAGCGAGTTAGCATTAGCAACTTATAATGTTACCTTTGTTACTTCATTATTTGCAGCTTTGCTGAATGGTGTGTTTGGAACTTTGATTGCTTGGGTATTAGTGCGTTACGATTTTCCTTTGAAACGGATTATTGATGCCACAGTAGATTTACCCTTTGCTTTGCCAACATCTGTCGCAGGTTTAACACTGGCAACAGTTTACAGTGAGAATGGTTGGTTGGGTTCATTGTTAGCACCAATGGGGATTAAGGTATCTTTTACTCGCTTGGGGGTAGGAGTGGCAATGATATTTATATCATTACCCTTTATAGTGAGAACTGTGCAACCTGTTCTGCAAGAAATGGAATCGGAAATTGAAGAAGCTGCTTGGAGTTTAGGTGCTTCTGAATGGCAAACTTTTTGGAAAGTGATTTTACCGCCTTTATTTCCGACAATTTTAACTGGTGTAGCTTTGGGTTTTTCCCGCGCAGTTGGGGAGTATGGTTCAACAGTAATTATTTCTTCTAATACACCCTATAAAGATTTGATTGCACCTGTGTTAATTTTCCAGCGGTTGGAACAATATGACTATGCTGGTGCAACTGTAATTGGTGTGGTTTTATTAGGAATTTCTTTGGTAATGTTATTAGCAATTAATTTCTTACAAGCTTGGGCAAGAAGATATGACAATAGATAAAGTTAAAAGACCAAAAAAACAGAGTTGGGTACCGGCAGTTTTAATTGGGATTGCGATCGCTTACCTATTTCTGGTTCAATATATTCCAGCTATTAATGTTTTTTTTGAAGCTTTCAAAAAGGGAACTGGGCCATTTTTATCTAACCTGGCAAAACCGGAATTTCTCCACGCAGCTTGGTTAACCCTGTTACTAGCTGCGATTTCTATCCCTGTAAATGCCGTATTTGGATTATGTGCGGCTTGGGCGATCGCTCGACATAAATTCCCTGGACGCGCTATAGTTCTTAGTATCATTGATTTGCCCTTTTCCATCTCCCCAGTCGTCGCCGGGTTAATGATAGTCTTATTGTACGGGAGACAGGGCTGGTTTGGTCCTTGGCTACAAGCCCATGATATTAAAATTGTCTTTGCTTTTCCAGGGATGCTTATGGCTACCGCTTTTGTGAGTATGCCTTTTGTGGCCAGAGAAGTAATTCCTGTCTTAGAAGAATTTGGCAAAGATCAGGAAGAAGCTGCCAGAACATTAGGTGCAAACGATTGGCAAACTTTTTGGCGGGTAACTTTACCGAGTATTCGTTGGGGGTTACTCTACGGTTTAATCTTGACAAATGCCAGAGCCATGGGTGAATTTGGTGCAGTTTCTGTGGTATCTGGTAACATTGCCAATACAACCCAGACTTTACCATTATTTGTGGAAGATGCTTACAAACAATATGAAACAGAAGCTGCTTTTTCTGCTGCTGTATTGTTAGCATTTCTGGCAGTTATCACCTTGATTCTGAAGGAAATCATAGAACGAAAAACCGAAATTAAAGAAGTTGAATAATGGCTAATAGGTAATTTCCAGACAACTATTAAATTACATCTTAGAGGTGGTTATGAGTAGTGAAAATACCCTGATAAACAAGCGAATTCGCGTCAGAATTCCCCAAGATCATCATCAAGAACCTGTAATTTCTCGCCTAGTTTCAGAATATGGCTTGACTGTGAATATCAAAGCCGCAATTCTCGGACAGGATGCTGTAGGTGATGGTTGGTTTGATTTAGATTTACAAGGAACAAATGGACAAATTCACAATGGGTTAACCTATTTACAAGAATTGAAATTGCAAGTTTGGGATGAAAATAGCATTAGTGATTGGTGAAAAAATTGTAGCTTAGGTTAAGCAACAGAGCCACAGGAGATGGAGGAGAATTATCGCTCAGTTGTATCAATATCCCCCCTAACTCCCGTTTTTAAGGGGGATTTAGGGGGATCTCAAGATTTTGGATACATGACCAAAGACTTTTCAAGCATCCTCTTAGACAAAACAATCTTAGTTATGTCCGCAATTTCTCAGATTCCTCACCTTTTTAAGCAATGGGAGATATCCATCTGTAAAAATAATCATCAATAAACTGCTTTTTTTTCAGACATAAATATCGAAATTATGTCCTAATTCTTAAATCAAACCACTTGATTTTCTCAAATTAATTAGTAAAAATATAAATAAGTCTAACATCTTGTAGGCTCTCTTGGTGACAACTTAACCTTATCCAATGTCCAGAGTCCGCTAACGCGGACTTTTTTATTTATCTTGATATTCTCTAGATTTTTATCTCAGGTTTTAACTTTTCAATTTTTTGAGTAAAGTATAATTCTTGATATTTAAGTTGTTGAGCTATTTCTAATCCTTTCTGAAATGCTGTTAATGCTTGTGTAGATTCTCGGCGTTCTAAATATAAGTCACCAATTTGGTCATAAGCTGACATTAAACCATAAGAATTGTTAGCTAATGTTTGTGTTTCTATGAGAATTTGGCTAGTTTGTAAAGCTGCATCTATCTGTTTTTGTGAACGATAAAAAGTAATTAATTTCTCTAATGCTTCTCCAGCTTTAGCGTATTGTTCTAATTGCCATGCACCAGTATAAGCTGCTTGATAATTATCAAAAGCCTGTTGTTTTAAATTGGGATCTTTTTGAGCTAGAGATTCATAATTTGCAGCTATCGCTAATTTCAAAGCTGGAATTTGACTCAAATTTTGTTCACGAGTATAAACTTGGACTAATTTATTTAATATATCTATTGCTGCTTGTGGTTGTTTTCCTTGGGAATAGATATAAGCTAACTGTTGTAAATATCCTAATTCATTAGTTTTATCACCCTGATTAATTGCTAAATTTAACAGTTTTTGGTAAGTATTAGCAGCTTGGGGATAATCAAACCAACTTAAATGTAATTCTCCAATATTTTTTAAAGTCTCCATTTCTCCAGATGAATCTTGTTGTTGTTTTACTAAGATCAAAATTTGTTCATAAGCCAATATTCCCAATTTAGGAAACCGGATTTTTTGATAAGCTTTCCCCAGAGATTGCCATAATTGTAAATCGGTACTTTTTTGTTTTCCTATCTCGCTTTGAATTACTTGTAATCGCTGACTAATATATCGCACCTGTTCCCGTTCATTTTGATTCCAAGCGATTTCTCCCACTCTTGATAACGCTTCCACCTCAGACAATGTGCCTAAAAAGCGTCTCAATCGTAGTTCACGATTCCAAATCTCAAAGGCTTTCTTTTTATCTTCTCCTTGTAGTGTCACCTGTGCCTCTTGATTTAATCCATCTAAATCCGTCTTTAATTTTTCCAATTCTGTTAATGTTAATTCCCGTTTATGTGGTAAATTTGGCAATATTGGGTCAGTTATAGTTATTTCTAAGGGACTAGGAGGAAACTTATCCAAATCTTCAATTTTTTTTTCTTTGGCTAATGTGTTAGAAATACACAAATGCCAGACAATGATAGTAGTAATGATGAAAATAAACCGCTGTCTCATGGTTAATTTACCTTTCTCACATTAATTAAACGCAGCATTGTAGATCAATAGAGGGCATAATTTAGGTTATAAGCAAATATCAAGTTTTACAAGTATTCTGATGCCAAATTGTCGGCTTTTTTCTTTCTTCCTCTTAAATCCTTCTTCTTGAATATGAGTAAAATAATTCCCGCCATAAGTGTCAAAAACTTTAGTTTTTACTACAATAAGCAAAAAATTCTGGAAAATCTGTCAATGGATATTCCCCAAAATAAAATTATTGCCATTATGGGACCTAGTGGTTGCGGGAAATCTACTTTTTTGAAGTCTCTCAACCGCATGAGTGACTTAGAGGGAGAAGTCCAAACCCAAGGAAAAATCGAATTTTTTGGGCAAAATATTTATGAACGACGGATTAATCTCAATCGTCTCCGTCGTCAAATTAGTACAATTTACTCCAAACCCAATCTTTTTCCCATGAGCAGTTATGATAACGTTGCTTACGGTGTAAAATTAATTGGCTGGCGACCAAAATCAGAATTAGATGAAATTGTCGAGTTAGCTCTTAAATCTGCGGATATTTGGGAAGAAGTCAAAAATAAGCTCTATAAACCAGCTTTGGAACTCTCTTGTGGACAACAACAAAGGTTGTGCATTGCTCGCGCTTTAGCCGTTAAACCTCAAGTTATTCTGATGGATGAGCTTTGTTGTGGACTTGATCCCATTACCACCACAAAAATTGAAGAACTAATTGAGTGTTTGCGTTCTGAACTGACAATTATATTTATCTCTCAAAACATCCAGCAAGTCTCTCGTCTCGCAGATTTTACAGCTTTATTTCAATACAATCAAAATCATGTTGGACAATTACGAGAATTTGCATCAACTAAAAAAGTTTTAGCTCAAGCCACAGATTATCGTATCCGCGATTACGCTGGTAGTTATTCTCGATAATTATAGCCTCTTCTCCCTTCTCCCTGTTCCCTGTTCCCTACTTTAAAAATGAACGCAACAGGAAAAAACTAGCAATAGATTTAGCATCTACAGATTCTCCTGCCAAAATGGCTTTTTCCAATTCTTCAGGAGTTAATAATACTGTTTCTATGTCTTCATCTTCATCCTGTTCTGGTGGTGTTTCCAGCTTTTCTAAATCTCTAGCAATAAAAGCATAGATAATTTCATCGGAATAACCAGGAGCAAGAAAAAACTCTCCTAACTTATCCCACTGACGAGCATGATAACCAGTTTCTTCTTCAATTTCCCGTTTAACTGTTTCTAAAGGATCTTCATTGGGTTCTACAGTTCCCGCTGGAAATTCTAACAGTCTTCCCTGGACTGCAAACCGATATTGACGCACAAGTACAAGCTTACCTTCTGCGGTTATGGGTATAGCCAAAGCACCGCCGGGATGACGAATACATTCCCATTCCCCTTCAGATTTGTTGGGTAAACGCAAACGATTAACTTCAAAGTTAAATTTGCGTCCTTTATAAAATAAGTGTTGCTTCAGCAACTGTGGTAATTCTCTACCTAATGGCATAGTAAAATTCTACCGTCTGTGAATACAGAGAACGTATACGGGGGTTTTTTGTGGTTATCAGTTCTTTTTGGGTGGCAAAAATGGTAATTTTTTCACCCGCTACAATAAATGTATATCATTCGTGTCTATCTCTAGCAGTAAATCTCGAATTACTCTTTGAGATATAGGATCTATCCAATCTGGAGCAATTTCGACTAAAGGAACTAAAACAAAAGCTCGTTCAGTCATGCGGGGATGGGGAATTTGCAGGTTTGGCTGATGTAAAATTAAGTCATCATATAATAACAAATCTAAATCTAGGGTGCGTGGCCCCCAATGCTCCTGACGCTCACGCCCAAACTTTTGTTCAATTGTTAGTAGTTGTTCTAATAAAGTCTGTGGTGACATTTGCACAAGTAAGATCGCGCAACCATTTAAGTAATCAGGCTGAGTTGGTCCTATGGCTTTAGTTCGATACCAACTCGATTTGGCTTCTATAGTTATGCCGGATGTTTGAGCTAAAGCTTCTAAAGCTCCTGCTAAAATGCCTTGGGAATTGCCAATGTTACTACCGAGAGCGATCGCAGTTCTAGCCGCATTGTTTAGCATTCTATCGGACTCCTAGTTAATTGTTGAACTGAAGGGAGCAGGGAGACACAGGGAGGAAAATTCATGATGATTCTGTGATTTTTGGAGTTCTTTTATGCAAAAATTGCATGATTTAATTATCATAAATGATATTAAGATCAATAATATAGCTTTGTAGAAAACATATATTACCACTGAATTAAGTTAATGATTTATGAGGTATTATATGGGTTATTATATTAACGTAGAAATGTTGCGTTCAAACCAAACAGGAGAAACTGCCATTGCCATTAGGTAATCATCAACAAAATGACGAGTCCACAAATGAAAACTTACTACCGAAAATGCAGGTGAAGGCAAAGCAGTTAATCACCCAGATGGCAACTCTATCATCGGGAATCTTGGGCAAAATTGCCAGCAGCGATAAACCCTTTTATCGTCGTTTTTGGTTTTGGGCTGGGTTAGGTGTTGGTAGTGGGATCATTGCTTTCCATTACACAATCTTAGAAATAGATAAAAATTTACCAGATCAGTCTGCACTCAGAGCATTGGTACGAGAGCAAACTCTGACAATTAAAGCTGGTGATGGTAGTGTTCTACAACAGCAGGGGGAAGCTACCAGAGAAGTGCTGAAAATAGAGCAAATACCAGATACTTTAAAAAAAGCTTTTATTGCTTCAGAAGACAGAAGATTTAATCAACACAATGGATTTGATCCCCAAGGAATTGCCAGAGCAGTTATCAATAATTTGCGATCGCAAAATATAGGAGAAGGTGGTAGTACCATCACCCAACAAGTAGCGCGAATTCTCTTCCTTAAACCAGAAAAAACCTTTTGGCGTAAACTCAAAGAAGTCCGGTTATCCCAAAAAATAGAGCGACAATTGACTAAAGATCAGATTCTCGAACGTTATTTAAATCTCGTTTATTTAGGCTCTGGAGCTTACGGTGTCGGAGATGCGGCTTGGGTATACTTTAGTAAATCCGTAGATCAACTGACTTTATCAGAAATGGCCACCCTGGCTGGTTTAGCTCCTGCACCTAACGTCTATGGCCCCGATAAAAACCCCAAAATAGCTACAGAACGACGAAATTTGGTGTTACAGCGGATGCTAGAAGATGGCATAATTACACCGGAACAAAAACAAGCAGCTATACAAGAAGCATTAATAGTTAACAGCAGTTTACCCAAACGGTTACAAGTTAATTTTCCCTACTTTACTAGCTATGTTCAGAAAGAACTGCCCAAGTACCTGGGCGCTGATGTCTTAGCTAGTGGTGGTTTAGTAGTAGAAACAACCTTAAACCCCATTTCCCAACAAGCAGCAGAAGCCGCAGTTGCTAAAATATTAAAAAATGAAGGTCAGTGGCAAAACTTTAAACAAGCGGCCATGGTTGCCATAGATCCTCGGAGTGGGGAAATTCAGGCCATGGTAGGTGGTAAAGACTTTAGCAAAAACCAGTTTAATCGTGTAACTCAAGCCCAACGACAACCAGGATCGACTTTTAAGGGTTTCGTCTATGCTACAGCGATCGCTACTGGTAAAAGTCCCTACGATAGTTATTTAGATGAACCTTTATCAATAGATGGTTATGAGCCAAAAAATTCCCATAACAAATTCTCTGGTTGGTTAAATATCAGAGACGCTCTCACCAAATCTATCAATACAATTGCGGTAAAAGTCTTAATAGAAATAGGTTTTGAACCCACCATTAAACTTGCCCATGACATGGGCATTAAGTCAGAACTCAAACCTAACTATTCCCTGGCTCTTGGTTCTAATGAAGTCAATTTACTAGAATTAACCAACGCCTATGGTACATTTACCAACCAAGGAAATTATATAGAAGCTCATGGCATTCGGCGCATTCTCAACCGCGAAGGAGATGTCATTTGGTCAGCCAAATATGAATCTAAGCAAGTTTTAGATCCTGATACTAGCGCCATCATGACTTGGATGTTAAGAAATGTTGTCACCGATGGCACTGGTGCTGCGGCTCAATTAGATGATAGACAAGTTGCCGGCAAAACAGGCACTACTGATGAATCCCGTGATTTATGGTTTATTGGTTATATTCCTCAGTTAGTGGCTGGGGTGTGGTTAGGGAATGATGATAACACCCCTACCTATGGTAATAGTGGTAGTGCAGCTTATGCTTGGCATGAGTTTATGGAAAAAGCCGTAGAGGGAATGCCGGTAGAAAAATTTCCACCCCGACCTAATTTAGAAAATCGCAAAGGTACTATCAAAGCCCAACCTCTCAAACCGAAAAAAATTCTCCATAAATCGGCTGATGATTATGATCAAAAATCAGATGAGGACAATACCGACAATTCTGATTCATCAACCAGACGCAGACGCAGAAGAACCAATAATCAGTCGGAAGATTCGGCAAATTCATCAGAACGTAGACCAAGACGGAAACGACGCTATAGTCAACAAAATAATGATCCACTGGCTTCCTCTAGCAGAAGACGAAGCAATCGCAGGGAAGAATCTAATAGCGACTCTACTCCTAAATCATCTCGTTCACGACGCAGGAGCAGCAAAGAATCAGGTCAGGTAAAGTCATCTTCCCCTGTAGAGAATAATTCTGAAGGATCTTCATCATCACAACCTTCCTGGAGGGAAAGACTCAAGCCCAATTCTTCACCGTAAAGATTTTTCCTAGGGTAGATGTAGGGGATTCGCTGAGTTTATACTTTATGAAGAACTGTAACCTACATTAGCCGAATATAATCATGAGTTATTTATTGCTCCAAGTCCCAGTGCTAGACACTGGAAATCACTTTCCCTTAGCGTTTACTTTGGTGTATGTGGTGGGTTTTATCGCTGCTGTCACCATCGGTTCAATTGCTTGGTACAACTCCAAACGTCCCCCCGGTTGGGAAAATAAAGATCGTCCCAACATTATCCCCAAGGTTGAAAAAGAGTAGGTAATAGGCAATAGGCAATAGGCAAGAAATATTCTCCCCTGCCTCCTGCCTCCTGCCTCCCTAATTCTGTACTTGACAATCCTGAGTTTTTCTTAAGCGCACCATGAAAAAACCATCCATATCCTGTTGATGAGGCCAGACTTTTAACCAACCAGGAGCAGTATCATTAAATAAATCAAAAGAGTGAGGTTCAATTTGCCAATGGGGATTTGCGGCTAAAAACTCCGTAATTATCTGTTCATTCTCCGCTGGATGCAGCGTACAAGTTGCGTAAACTAAAACACCACCAGCCTTGACAAAACCTGCATTATGTGATAAGAGTTCTTTTTGGAGTTGGGAAAGTTTTTGCACAGAATCTGGTGTTTGTCGCCAACGCGCATCAGCGTGACGGTGCATAGTTCCCAAACCAGAGCAAGGAGCATCAACTAATACACAGTCAGCAGAATTGGAGAATTGCGGTAAGTTGCAACTATCTCCTGCACAAATTTCGATAGATTGTAAATTTAGACGGTGGGCATTTTCTTTTAATTTGCGTAACCGGGAAGCAGTTTGATCACAAGCCCAAATTTTGCCTTTATCTCCCATTAATTCGGCAATATGGGTAGTTTTTCCCCCTGGTGCCGCACAAACATCAATCACTACATTCCCCGGCAGAGGGTCAAGCAAATGACCAACTAATTGAGCACTACTATCTTGGATAGTCCACCAACCTTCATTAAAACCAGGTAGATTTTGAATTGCCCCGTTATGACCAATTAATCGTAAAGCTTGGGGTAAATGGGGAATGGGTTTGACTAAAACACCAGCAGATTCAAAAGCTGATTGTATCTCTTCTAAAGAACTGCGAAGAATATTTACCCGTAAATCAATTGTCGGGGTTTGATTCATCCAATTAGCGAGTTTTTCTGTTTCTTCAAAACCCAATTCTTTTAACCAAACTTCAATAATCCAATTAGGGAAACTGTGGAAAATACCTAATCTTTCGACCGGATTTTCCGGTAAATTTAGCGGTTCTGAGGATTTTTCTGCAAGTCGGAGATATTGACGTAATAAACCATTGACAAAACCAGTTAAACCAGGAAAACCATTTTCCTTTGCTAATTCAACAGTAGTATTTACAGCCGCAGAAGCGGGAATTCTTTCTTGATAACGCAGTTGGTAAAAACCCAAATGTAAAATGGTGCGGAGGTCTTTTGGCTGTTGCTGAATTTTCTTAGTAGCAAGTTGCTCAATGATAGCATCAAGGGTGCGTTGTCTTCTCACACTCCCATAAACTAATTCTGTCATTAACCGCCGATTATTGTCGGGTAACTTAAACTTTTGTAGCACTCTATCTAAAGCAACATCAGCATAAGCTCCTTTATGAACTTCTTTGAGAGCAATAAAAGCCACTTGACGGGGATTGGTCATGAAATTAAATTAAATTAAGTAAGTAAGTTGCAGGTTAGCTAAAAGGTTACAGGAATCAATACCTTGTCCATCTTTTGTAGGTTGGGTTAAGCGACAGCGCAACCCAACGCATTTGTTGGGTTTCCTTACGTCAACCCAACCTACAAATCAAGACTTTTTTCGATTTGGACAAGGTATTGAGGAATATAAGATATTTTTATCACAATTACCAAACAAGATTGAAAGTATAAAAACGATAATAGAACTTTATGTGGAAATTGGTTGCAAGTTGAATAAAATATACCCAGATAGAGATAGTTTAGCACTTTCTTTAAACCTCTAAGAGGATGTTTGAAAAGTGGTATTCCGTAATTTTCATCACATTGCTACCCCCCCTTTCCCCTTGTAAAGGGGGGAAACAATAAAAATCCAGTTCCCTCCCCTTTACAAGGGGAGGGTTAGGGTGGGGTAAAAAATATT
>NZ_JAQMTJ010000057.1:0-12313 GCF_028330815.1 Dolichospermum lemmermannii CS-548 | reverse complement strand
CATCACATTGCTACCCCCCTTTCCCCTTGTAAAGGGGGGAAACAATAAAAATCCAGTTCCCTCCCCTTTACAAGGGGAGGGTTAGGGTGGGGTAAAAAATATTTGATACATCAACCATAACTTTTCAAACACCCTCTTACAAGCATTAACAGTAAGTCAACCAATTCCAGTACCTCCAGCAACTCCAGCGCCTCCAATTCCCTGGAAATTAATTCTTGGCACTATTTCAGGAATTATCCTGATTATCGGTGTAGTTATGGCTGTTATGTCCATATTACCCAAATCTAATGATCAACTAATAGCTTAAAGCCAGGGAATAAATTCCCTGTCTAAAAGCTAAAGTCGGTTGAAAGCGACTGAATGGAAGAATTTTTTAGTCCGTTTTAACGGACTTCTGCTATTAGACGGGGAATTGATTCCCCGACGGGTTATGAAATAAATGGAAAATTAACCAATTACCAAATTATCAAATACCAGGAGTACCATCTATGAAATTACACAAATTATCCCATTTATTATTCTTCTTTATTCTCTTATTTCCCGCTTCTGGGATTATTATCATTGGTTGTAGTTCTTCCGTATTCGCACGCAAACCAGGGACTTTATCAGAATCAAAATTAAATGATATTCAACAGGGGATGAGTGGAGAAGCAATTATTAATAAAAAAGGTTATTTAGTGGGGATAAATAGTAAAATTGCTCACCCGGTTTTACAAACTGATTTTCGCTATTTACAAGGTGAACAACCTGATGAGAAAACATTAAAGGAATGGGGTAATTATAGTTGGGGTATTGCGATTAATTTAGTTGATAAAGCTGGTGCGATTAAACATTATACTCAAGCTATCACCATTAATCCTCAAGATGCCGAAGCTTACTACAACCGGGGACTTGTTAAATATGCTTTAGGAGATAAAGCAGGTGCGATCGCTGATTTTACTCAAGCTATCACCATTAATCCTCAATTAGCCGAAGTCTACTACAACCGGGGAAATGCTAAAGATGATTTAGGAGATAAAGTTGGTGCGATCGCTGATTTTACTCAAGCTATCACCATTAATCCTCAATTAGCCGAAGCCTACAGCAACCGGGGACTTGCTAAATCTGCTTTAGGAGATAAAGCAGGTGCGATCGCTGATTATACTCAAGCTATCACCATTAATCCTCAATTTGCCATAGCCTACTACAACCGGGGAATTGCTAAATATAAATCAGGAGATAAAGCTGGTGCGATTAAAGATTTTACTCAAGCTATCACCATTAATCCTCAATTAGCCATAGCCTACAACAACCTGGGAAATGCTAAATCTGAATCAGGAGATAAAGCTGGTGCGATTAAAGATTATACTCAAGCTATCACCATTAATCCTCAATATGCCGAAGCCTACTACAACCGGGGAATTGCTAAATCTGAATCAGGAGATAAAGCTGGTGCGATTAAAGATTATACTCAAGCTATCACCATTAATCCTCAATATGCCATAGCCTACAGCAACCGGGGAAATGCTAAAGATGATTTAGGAGATAAAGCAGGTGCGATCGCTGATCATACTCAAGCTATCACCATTAATCCTCAATTAGCCGAAGCCTACTACAACCGGGGAAATGCTAAAAATGCTTTAGGAGATAAAGCAGGTGCGATCGCTGATCATACTCAAGCTATCACCATTAATCCTCAAGATGCCGAAGCCTACAAAGCCTACACCAACCGGGGAGTTGCTAAATCTGAATCAGGAGATAAAGCAGGTGCGATCGCTGATTATACTCAAGCTATCACAATTAATCCTCAAGATGCCAAAGCCTACTACAACCGGGGACTTGCTAAATATGCTTTAGGAGATAAAGCAGGTGCGATTAAAGATTATACTCAAGCTATCACCATTAATCCTCAAGATGCCGAAGCCTACGGCAACCGGGGACTTGCTAAATATGAATCAGGAGATAAAGCTGGTGCGATTAAAGATTTAGAAACTGCTAAACAACTATTTCAACAACAAGGTAATACACAAGAAGCTCAAAAAGTACAAGAAGTATTGAATAAATTGTAGCTACCATTATCTTTATTTTACCTTCTATCCTCTACCCATGCATTAACCAACCCTAATCAAAAACAATCAAACTAACACCACAACGACTAGCTGCTTCTGTTAACCGAGAATCAAGAATTGCTAATGGTAAATTTAACCGCAAAGCTAACTCTAAATAAGCAGCATCATCAGCAGCTAAACCTTCCCGTCTTGCTAGTTTAAAAGTTGCATCTAAAGCATTTTCATCTGTAGGGGTTTAGCAATGCTAAATCCTGATTTTTACGTTATAATAGAGTACAACAAAAAAGTCCTTTATCAGTTTATTCAAAAATATGAAAGGATATATCCAAAATCAAACAATTATTCTCCAAGACAGTTTACCCGATACCTTACAAAATGGTGATGAAGTGGAAATTGTCATCATTCCCATCAAAAAACGTAAGTATCATTTTCCTACCTTTAAACTGGATATCAAAGAAGAATATTTAGACAGAGAAAAGATTTATTTCTAATAATTAGACAATTAATGTTAAAATAAACCTAAATGTAAACCTCATAAAAATTATGAAAAGTCGCAGTTTTACAGTCATAATCTACAAAGAAGATGATATGTATATCGCTGAATGTCCAGAAGTTGGTACAGTAGATCAAGGAGAAACAATAGAACAAGCAATAACAGGTTTAAAAGAAGCAACACGACTTTATTTAGAAGAATTTCCTTTACCAGAAACCTCTCCTAGATATGTGACTAGCATAGAGGTTACTTGTGCCTAAATTACCACGAATTTCTAGTAAAGAAGCAATTCGGACATTAGAACGTATGGGTTTTTATCAAATTAGACAAACAGGTAGTCATGTAATCATGAAAAAACAAACAATTAATGGAGAAGTTGGTTGTGTTGTACCATTACCATCCAGAATTAAAAGTAGGTACATTAAGCGGTGTTCTTAAACAAGCACAAATTACTCCTGAAGAATTTATAGAAAATCTATAAAAAGTTCATTATAGTTAAACCGATCATCTTTTATAACAACAATGATAATTTATAAATGAAAGTTGAGGGTTTAACAATGCTAAACTCCTACCTTACTATCTCATGATTTATTCATTAACCTGTTCTTTAAGAACCTGAATTAAATCATTAGATAACCATAAACCAGCTTTTTTAAAAGATTGAATTGGTTCATCAATAGAAGTTATTAATCCCTGTTTCTTCGCTAAAATCAATATTCCCAAAGTTCCCATAAATGGAATATTTAAACTTTTCGCCACTTTTCTAGCAGCAGCATCATCAATAACTGCGCGATAACCACTATTTTCTAAAGCAAATGTCAAAACTTCTGATTCTCCCAAATCTATACCCCAAGGTACAATTAAAGCAGAAATTTCCGAAATAGTAACTGGTTTTGCCCAATTAGCATTAGGTAATTCTTGAGATGCTATATCTATTTTACCAGCTTTGACAATTTCACTCCATACACCAGTAGGAACAATAATTTCTGTAAATAACTGTGGTAGTAAATAGGTAAGCTGGCTTTTAAATAGCACAATTAACGGTGATGTATTAATAACTATTTTATTCATGTCTATTCATCTAAAGAAGCAATTTCCTCAGCTAATTCTTCCGCAGTATATTGAAATGGAGAAACCTTATAACGAATGAGAACATCCATAAATTCAATTCTATTTAAACCTGCTATTTCTGCCGCTTTACCTTGAGATATTTCTCCCAATTCATACCATTTAACAGCAGCAGCTATTTTCATTTCTCTAGCTAATTCATCCGGTTCTTTTCCCAAGCTAGAAAAAACACTTTCTGGTAATTCTATAGATATAGTTGTCATTTTTAGATACCTATGGTTAATTTATTATAGCTGTTTTTAGTCTCAACTCTCATCTTTCATAAAGGTACAGCCTCACTTAATACTTTATCTCTAATTAATTCATGTAAATTACCAGGTTCAGCAATATCCACTTTTCGTCCTAGCAATGCTGCTAAATCTTGCATTAAACCAATATAATCAAATAAACTACTTTGTGGTTTAAGTTCTACTAAAAAATCTATATCACTATCTGGTGTTGCTTCACCTCTAGCAACAGAACCAAAAACTCGCAGATTATAAGCACCATACTTAGTGGCAATTTTTAATATTTGTTCTCGAAATGGTAGCAATAATTCTTCAATTCCCATAAGTTATTTTTGAAAAAGATTAGCCCTTTCCATTTTATTAGATTGCATCAGTATTTGTCAATACAGAAAAGGAGGAAATTCAGCAATAAAACTTATGAAAATTCGCACCTTTACAGTAATTATTTACAAAGAAAATGGTAAACATTTATCTTTAGCTAAATCCTGAGAACAATTAATTAATGTGGCTTGAAATGTCACAATTTTCCAAGGTTGAATATTTTCCTCTGGTTTAATACAATTCTCTAATAAATCAACTGGTTCTCCTAAATTTAAAATCTGACTTTGCAAAGATAAATTCGCTGTTTTTCCATGACATTCATAAAAGCGAAGAATGAATTTCTCCGAATCATCTTCACTGGGTTTAAGTGCCATTAAAATCAAATTATCCGCTGATAAATATAGAAAACTTTGACTTTGACAACCATCTGAATTACATTGATAATTATCTGGATTTACTAATACTTGAAAAGGGACATTTAACTCATAACCACGTTTTACAGTTTCTGCTTCTTCCCAACTGCCCAAATGAGGGTATAAGCTATAGGTAAATTCGTGTATTCCTCTATCAGCTTGGGAGTCTGGCCAATGGGAACTTCTTAGCAAAGTCAGACGCAGTTGGTTAGGTTGGGCATCGTAACCATATTTACAATCATTGAGGAGACTAACTCCGTATTTTCCGACTTCTGTATCTGTGGTTAAATCTGCCCAATGTAAAGCGGGGACTTCCCATTTTGCCTTTTGGGCGGGGGTTTGGGGGTTTGTGGGACGACGAATAGCACCACAAGGGATTTCGTAAGTGGCAAATTCAGCTTGGAGATTGAGAGGAAAGGCTGTTTTTACTAATACCTGATTTTCTTGCCAATTTACAGTATTAGTTATTTTCAAAATTGGTGAACCAAGTTCCAAAATGTAATCTTGACAAAATTCCGATTTCCCCAGTTGACGCACTACTCGCAACCGTTGGTGAATTTCTCCATATTCTTGCCATTGAATTGATTTTAATTCGGTTGGAGGGAGGGGTTTTGTGTTATAATTGGGATCTATATTCCAAGCATCCCAATATTGGCCGCTGTCGGTAAAAGCTTGAAGTTGATTTCCCGCACCGGTTAAAATTTCCCTTTGTTTAATTTTATCAAAGACGCTGGTTATATCTCCGGTTTCGGGGTTAACTTGAATTTGCAGATATTCGTTTTCTAATATCCAGTTTTTGGGGAATATTTTCGGCTGGGGGGAAGAGGGAGAAATCCAGAAAATGCTGTAACCTATAGATGGGATGGTTGCGAAAAATAATAAAGTTGAATTTTCGCAGTTTTGGCATAAAATTTCTTTTCCTTCAATATCAGCAACTTTCCAGGTTGGATAATTTGGGGTGATGATTTTTGATAAGTCAACTGTAACAACTTCCGACCGTTCCCAGTTGAGAGAGTTAAAAATTATGATGGGGATACTCTCAGAATTGGGAGGTTGTGGTATATTTATTTTGGATGTGATTCCGATTAAGGACTCTTCTAATATTTTCGTTCCCATTTTTTCCACCGCTTCCCATTCGGGTATTGCGTCTGCGTAAACTTGGGTAATGGAAGAACCGGGTAAAATATCGTGAAACTGGTTAAATAAAACTTTTTTCCACGCGGTTTCTATTTCTGTTTGCGGAAATTCCGCACCACAAAGAATATTTGCTAAGGTTGCGAACAACTCAGCACTATATAATAGATGTTCAGATTTGCGATTCCAACGTTTTTGGTCTGCGTGGGTAGTATAACATCCGCGGTGGAATTCTAAATAAAGTTCGTCTTCCCAAACTGGTAAGTTTTGACTTGCGGATTTTATTTGCTGAAGATATTTTTCCGCAGTTGTAAATTCTAACTTGGGGAAAATTGGGGAATGTTCCCAACGTCTTCCGGTTTCCAGCATATCACGAGTTGGACCACCACCATGATCACCAACACCAGGAAGCCAAAGGGAATCTTGTAAACCTGTTTGAGTTTTCCACTCACAAGCGTACTTGGCCATTTTAACAGGCTCGATGGTTTCGCCGATAGGTGCGGACATGAAACTTAATGTTTGACTACCATCGAGCGATCGCCACAAAAATAAGTCATAATCAAATTTAGTTGTATCATTCCAGCGGAGTTTTTGCGTCACAAAGAGTTCAATTCCCGCATTTGCAAAAAATTGGGGTAACGTCGCACAAAAACCAAAGGTATCGGGAACCCAAACTACAGAGGATATTTTTCCAAACTTCTGCAAAAAATACCTTTGTCCATATAATAACTGACGAACTATAGACTCACCAGCAATTAAATTTAAATCCGGTTCTACCCAAAAACCTCCCAAAACTTCCCATTTTCCGGCTTTAACTTGGTTTTGAATTTCTCTAAACAAGTCGGGACGATTTTCTTCTACCCAAGCATACAACGCCGGTGTGGTATGACAGAATATCAATTCGGGAAAATCTTTTTGGAGTTGTAAAACTGACTCAAAAGTATTTTGTGCTGCTTTCCAAGTTTCTGCTACAGGCCATAACCATGCTAAATCTAAATGGGCATGACCTAATAAATTGATTTTATATTTTTGGGCGTTGATAAATTCAGCTAAACCCAAATAGGTTTCTCGCAAATTCACCAAATATGTTTTCCAATCTTGATTTTCTGCGTCTTTAAGATTTGTAACTTTCTCGACTTCCGCAACTAAATTTGGGATTTTTTCTGGTGCGAAGTTTTCTAACAGAATTTCCGTAACTGCTAATTCATCAGCAATAAAACCAGCATCAGGATGATTGTAATCTGTTGACTCAAAAATTGCAAGCGATCGCATCAACGCCCCATCACAATGTCCCGGACTCACCAACCGCAAAGCTATGGTAAACTCTTCCCCAGGAGTTACACTAGAACTGAGTAATACTCGCGGTGAAGAATCAAACAAATCTCCCGTCAATACTAACTTATCATTAACATATACTTCCGCTAAATCTGCCCACCATACCAAAGCCACGCGCAAAGACAAACCCGTTAAGGGAAAGTTGTGTAAATTCTCAGGAACAGAAAATTTTTGTCCTAACCATAATACCTGTTTTCCCCCTTTCCAGAAAATATGATCTTTTTCATTTAGCTCAACAGGTTGCCAATCAGTTAAACTAAATGGGATAAAATCAGTAACTACCTCGTCAGTTTCCTGATATCTCCAGGTGGACTGGATATCAACTTGACAACAAGAACGCAAAATTTCAATTGCTGTGGATATAGATTTGGTATTTAATGAGGATACAGGAAGATTCATATTTCCAATAAAATAATATAAATAATTGACACTGACGAAAATTTACAACTTGCTGGGAGTTTCATAACCTCACCCTACAACTTACACATAATTACCTACCATGTCTTCCGATTCTTCAAACCGCTATCAAAGCAAACTCTTTAACTTTGTCTACCAGCATTCTCGACGGTTGACACAAAAATGGGAAAACACCGTCAAAAATTTGCAAGTTGCTACTGGGTTGGGTTTAGGTTCTCTACTTTATCCACTTTACCAATTATGGCAACAAAATGGCACAGCAAAACAATTACATTCATCAACTCCCCCCTCTAGTGACGCACCAATTCAAATTATATTAGATGTTGTCAAAAATCTTCCTCCTGGAGATGCTGATTTACCAACTTCCCCAAAAACAAATCCCTTCACATTTTTAGGATCTTTGTGGGAGAAAATTTTTCCCAAGCCGAATTTTCCAACTTCAGAAAATACTCTCCAACAGCATATACCCACAGTACAGGGAATTGCGATAGAATTACAAACCCGAAACTTGGTCTTAGTCAGTGCTGATAATCGGATTTTCGATGTTTTCACACCGCAGCAAAACGTCAAATTAGCAGATAGAATTAATAGCGAAATTAGCGAATATCGGTATTCTTTACAATTAATTGCTTACCAGCAAAAAGAATTATTGCCCAAAATTGATCATCTGCTGAATAAGCTAACTGACGAAGATTCTATCATAGCACGAAAATCTCTATTAAATCCCATTAAACTTTTTGGATTTCTCGATCAATTAATTGCTAATTTAGAAACTACGACTTTAGTTCCTGTCCAAAAACATAGCCAGGAAATTGTCAATCATTTCCAAAATCAGGTTAATGGATTAGCAGTTAATCACGATGATTTAAAATCTCCGCAACTACAAATTTCTGATTTAATAGCAGCCGCGATAAATTACTTTTTTGGAGGTAGAAATAATTATCAACTTGACTCAAATTCTTCTCCAGAAAAACTCCAAAATCAATCTGATTTTAAAAAGGTTTTATCATCAAATAATCAGTTAGATTCTCGTGATTCTTTAGGAGATAATTGGTTGACATGGAATGATTTATTTGGTGAAACAAATACCAAACTTGAGGAATCAGTACAGCAACCTCAAGCAAAAAGAGAATTCTCTAAGATTCACCGCAAAATAGGTCAGCAAGCAACCGAACCCAAAAATGAGGAATTTCCAGAAATAGATAGTCAAACCAGCCAAGGATTTAATTTTAAACCTGACTGGATTGATATTTCTGCTACATCATTAGGTTATGAAAAACACCCATTAGAACAAATTCTGGAATGGTTAGATCAGTCTATATTATGGATAGAACAGATATTCACAAATATGATTTATTTCTTTAGAGGTTTGTTGTTAGGGAGATAATTGAAAAACAAGAAAAACTAGATCCCCGACTTCTCAAAGAAGTCGGGGATCTAAAATCTGTTAAAATTCCAGAATTACTGGTGTATGATCACTAGGTTGAACTAACTTCCGGGGTTCAATATCAATAGTGCAACTTTGGGCGCGTTCATACAAAGTTGGTGTAAGATAATGATGATCTATTCGCCAACCTAAATTACGCTTAAAAGCAGCAGTCCGATAATCCCACCAACTATAATTTTCTCCTGCGTTGTTAAATTTACGAAAAGCATCTCCAAAACCTAAACTGAGAACATCTCGTAACGCTTGACGTTCTAATTCAGATGCCATAATGTGATTATCTATCTTTACCTTATCATTAATATCTATATCTTCTAAGGCAATATTAAAATCACCACACATAGAAATAGCAGGATTTGATAATAGTAAACTCTGTAAATATTCCTTGAGAATTTTTAACCAGCCTAACTTATATTCATACTTGTCGCTACCGATAGCTGAACCATTGGGAACATAAAGATTAACAATTCTTACTCCTTCAATTACACCAGAAATTACCCGTTTTTGTTCATCCCATGCTGATGCTATTTCTGGCAAAATAGCACCAAAACCCACATTTACATCTGTCAAAGGTTGACGACTAATTAAAGCCACACCATTATAAGATTTTTGCCCGGAAATATACGGATAATAGCCTAAATTTTCAAACGCAAGATTAGGAAAGTCCTTGTCTATGACTTTGGTTTCTTGTAAACACAAAACATCAACCGGATTTTCTGTTAACCAATTGATAACCTGTTCTAAACGTGTCCGCACAGAATTCACATTCCAAGTAGCAATTTTCATGAGTTAATTATTAAAACGACTGCAAAATAATGGTAAAGTAATTATCTCATGAAAATTATATATTTATGATCCCTAAGATAGATGAATAAGGACTATACTAGTTTATAGTTTGATAATGTTCTCACAGGTTTTCATTGTTTTGATCAAAGAATCAGCTTGGATAAATACCCCATAAAGCTGGTTAATTTAGCATTTATTGAGAGGTTTTTACCACCAATTTCTCTAAATCTGAGAATTGCGAATGGGGGAATAAAAAACTATAAAAAACGAATGTTACTAAATAAACCATAAATTTAGAATTTTCAATTGTTTAATGGTGATGTCGAGATCAATCATAACATTGCCAGGGTTTAATTTTTTTTAAAGGAGGACATTGTATGAGTATCATAGTTAACACCTGCCCCTGTTGTGGAGGTTCAATTCTGCGTCATGTCCGTCATCATGAGGTTTATTGGTTTTGTCTTTCCTGTAGACAAGAAGTACCAGTTTTAAATACAAGTAGTGGATCTAATCCACTATCTAAGTTGGAAACCCGTAATCAAGAAGTTTTACCCCAAACGGCTTTGAGTTCTTGAATTTTTGAACATGGGGAATAGAAAACTCATCAGCATAAATTTAGGTAAAAGCAGGAATTGCTAATTTTAAATACAAAATATATGCCGATGTCATTAAGTATGGTATAAAAGCGTATTTAATAGATTTTGATAGCGTGGTTTAAGTCATACTTCTTTTTTATGGGTGAAAAATTTTGTTAGCAGCACTACTCTACGGACAAGAGGATTTACGCCTAGAACAAGTTCCTGACCCGACTCCCGAAGCCGGCGAGGTGGTGATTCAGGTGGAAGCAGCCACTACTTGTGGGACAGATTTGAAGGTATGGCGACGTGGTGGCCATGCTAAAATGTTGACACCGCCGACACTGTTTGGTCATGAAGGTGCGGGACGGATTGTCGCTGTCGGCGCTGGGGTGACGAATTGGCGGGTAGGCGATCGCGTGGTAGCAAATAATTCTGCTCCCTGCATGAAATGTTTCTTTTGTCAACGCCAAGAATATTCTTTATGTCCCCATTTAACTTGGAATAATGGGACATTTGCGGAATATCTGAAAATTCCTGCTCCCATAGTTGAGCATAATTTATTACCAGTTCCTAAGCATTTGCCCTTAGTATTAGCGGCGATGACTGAACCGCTGGCTTGTGTCTTGCATGGTATCAGCCGTTCTGGTGTCAAACCCCATGACAAAGTAGTGGTTTTGGGTGATGGCGCAATTGGCTTGATGTTTGTGGCAGTATTAGCGAAATATACTGAGGTAATATTATGGGGTGGGAATAACCAACGGTTAGAAATTGGTGAAAGGTTCGGTGCAGCAAAGACTTTCAATTATCATCAAGTTACGGATATTGCCAACACAGTTAGGGAATTAACCGCTGGTTGGGGTGCAGATGTAGTTATAGAGGCTACTGGTGTACCGAGTGTTTGGGAAACGGCGATCGCTTGCGGTCGTCCTGGTGCAACTATCAATTTATTTGGTGGTTGTCCAAGAGATACCACAATTTCTGTCAATACCGAACAATTGCACTATAGTGAACTTACTCTCAAAGGCGTATTTCACAATACACCAGAATATGTGAAAGCAGCCTTATCGCTCATCGCTAGTGGTACAATTCCTTTTGACTTACTTATTAGTGAACACCGACCTTTACAGGATTTAGAACAGGTATTCATGGATATGAAGGCACGGAAAGTAATTAAAGTAGCGATGTATAACTAAAAAAATAGCTATTTCGTAGTTCATGCTTCTAGCTAGTACAGCTTGGCGTAAAAGTTACACTTTACCAATATATTAGAAGCATCTAGTAGTCTGTCAATCCAAAAATGACGGACTGTAGTGTGAGCGTCTCGCTCACGCGGGCAAGATGCCCGCACTACCAAAAACCCGTCAAAATAAATTTGACAGACTACTAGCCCAGGAAGGTTGCAATTTTTCCCCAGAATAGTTTATTATCCTGATTTTACTGTTTAATTTGGGAAAAAACTCAGTATCAACTCCCTGTTTCTTAATTCTATGATTATTACCTTATTAGTAGCTTGGATAGTTTTTATCATTCTCTGGAAACTAATTAAAACCACGATTAAAACGGCCATTATCTCTGCCAGTTTTGTCATGTTATTATACTTTGGCTTCGGTATTACTCCCCAAGATATTTGGCAGCAAATCAGCCAATTTGCTCAAACTTTCTCCCAAACGCCAGTGAAAAAGTGACATTTATTATGATAGAGGCTATGGAAACCCATCAACAAAACTACAAATATTGTCAGAAGCCAGCAAATGAGTTTCCGAGGCTTCCTGCTGACTTCCGGCTTCCTAAAATAAGGAGACATTCACCATGATAAAACCAGTTGTTACCCAAAATCATCCTTGGGTGATAAGTAGAACGGCTTGAATAATTCAAAGTTTGTAGTGAGGAATTTATTCCTCATTTAAGGGCTGAAGCCCTTACTACGAAATCATCTCCAGATTTTTTACATTACTTAATCTACTTTGATTTATTTTCGTCTACTTACTT
>NZ_JAQMTJ010000003.1:0-3789 GCF_028330815.1 Dolichospermum lemmermannii CS-548 | reverse complement strand
GGGTCTAATTCTTTTTTTTATTTGGGATGGGATAACTTGAGCTTGAAATATTGGCTCAAAATAGGTACAAAAATCATCAATTTCACAGAAAATAGTTTCTAATTCCATGAGTTATAATCATTAATTTTCTTTAATTAAACTTAATTCTCAATAATTAATGTTTATTGAGAATATAGGCTCTTTCCAGAAAAGCCTCTAACCCTTTTGAATACTCATTTTTAGCTGGTTTTCTTACATCGAACTCAGGTTAGTTAGTAATTGCGTTGACACTTCAGTGATTATCATCTTTTGGTACTCCTGAATATTTCACTGTTCTTGCTATTTATAACCTAGAGGCAGACAAAGCTGCACCAATTAATCCAACCTGTTGATTAAGAATTATATGCACGGGTATTTCTTCCAGTAAAGAACCCATTCTCCCTTTTTGGGTAAAATTCGTGAGGAAACTACCATTTTGCATTAAAGGGAGGATTTTGGGAGCGATACCACCAGCAATGTATAATCCGCCATAGGGGAGGAGTTTGAGGGCTAGATTGCCGGCTTCTGCACCGTAGGCTTCTACAAATAATTGCATGGTTTGTTCGGAAAGGCGATCGCTTTTTTCCAGCGCCGCACTCCCAATAAATGCCCCAGGATCAATGGTTTTTTCGGCTTTTCCGGCTTCTTGTTCCCAAGTTCTGACTGCTTGGGCAATTTCTGGTGATTCGGTGGCTATTTTCCTATCTCGTAAAAATTGGTAAATGGAGGTAATTCCTAAACCGGAAACCACTCTTTCTACAGAAACTCGTTGAATATTATGTTTATCTACCAGATATTTCAACAGTTGAAATTCTAACTCATTCCGGGGGGCAAAATCTGCGTGTCCACCCTCGGAAGGAAAGACTTGATATTGATGATCCTGTTTAATCAAAAATCCCTGGCCTAATCCAGTTCCTGCACCGATTACAGCCATTGGTGCTGCTGGTTGATATTTACCAACTTGTAAAGTTAGTAAATCCTGTTTTGTTAACCCAAAAATGCCATAACCAACAGCCGCAAAGTCATTAATTAGAGAAATTGACAAAATACCCAATTCTTGAGTTAACCGATTTGTATCAAGAAACCAGGCTAAATTGGTCAACTTAGCGGTGTTTTCCACTACTGGGCCTGCGATCGCAAAACAAGCCTTTTCTGGTGTGCTAGAATTAGCTGTACTCAAAAACTTTTGCACTATAGGAACTAAATCAGGAAAATCTCCACTGCGGAAACTTTCCTCATACAGAGTTTTTAACTCTAGTGTTTCCGAAAGTTCCACCAAACGCAAAATAGTTTTTGTTCCGCCTATGTCTCCGGCCAGTAGCAATGTCATAAAATTTATCAGTTAGTAAGTTACTTTTGCCCAGTTGTAGCGATATGCACTTGAATGAGATACAGAATCTACAGTAAAAGCCATAAGTTAAAAGTCTCTTAACTCCTGACTCCTGACTCCTGACTCCTGACTCCTGACTCCTGCTATAGCGTCAGTGGCGATTTAGAGAAAATCCCCATTAAATATTTACACAAATCGCACCAATTCTTCAATTTTTGTCAAATGGGATGTATCTCCCTTTAGTTCTAGCAACCATTCTGAATCTTGACGGACAACTTTTACCAAAGAACATAGAGAAGCTTTGACTTCATTTTTGGCTATGTCACCCACAAATCCCATTGCTGCACCCAAGACAGACGCGCCATGTGCCACCAATAGGATATCATGGGGGAAGAATTCAGTAGACAGACATCTGGCAGTTTGCGCCGAACGTTCCCGCACTTTTTCATGAGTTTCCGGGTATTTTGCGGCTATACGTGATGTGTAACTGGTATCAATTCTGGGAAATAATTTGACTAAAACTGAAGTTGAGAGTTTTTCGGGTTCTTCAGTCATCCATTCGGGATTAAGCCATTCACTCAAACCTATTTCTAGTTTAATCTGTAAATCCAAAACTTCAGCGATCGCATTCGCAGTTTGGATAGTTCGCAAAAATGGAGAAGCAAAAATATGGGTGATTCTTTCCCCTTTGAGTCGTTTTGCTAACTGCTGCGCCTGAATCATACCATCATCGGACAAAGGTGGATCATACCGTCTTTCGGCGGTCAGAAACCAATCGGGATATACGAAATCAAGGCGGTTAGCGTGTCTTGCTATCCAAACTATTTGACTCATGGAGAAATACAAGTGTTAATTTTTGTTATGCGATTATAATACGATAGTTTGCAAACCTTTGACTAATCTTTCTATACCTGCTTTAGCTGTATCTGCTGGTAACGCACCATAAGCAACCCGCAAATAACAGCCATCTTCCATCCCAAAGGTTGTTCCCGGAATCACTGCTATTTTGTGTTCTTGAATCAGTTTTTTCACTAATTCCAAATCATTCATTTTTGTCTGCACTTTCAAGAAAAAGTAAAATGCACCATTAGCGGGTGTAATTGTACATAAATTTTCCAGAGATTGCAATGCGTTAATTACTATTTCTCGAACTTTAGCAATTGTCCCAATATTATCTTTTAAATAATCATCTTTTGCTTGTAAAGCCCCCAAAGCTGCATATTGAGAAACCACAGGTGGACAAATCAAAATAGTATCTTGGACTTTTTTCACAGCAATTAATAAATGTTGAGGAATTACCATATAACCAATTCGCCAACTAGCAAAACCATAAGCTTTCGACAAACTAAAAAGAGAAATTGTATATTGATTACTGCCCGTAAATGCCCCCGGAGAAATATGTTTTACATGATCATAAGTAAAATATTCATAAGCTTCATCACTAATATGATAAATTCCCCTTTCTCGACAAATTTCATTAACTTGTTTTAATGCTGTTTCTGAATAAACAACACCTGTAGGATTATTCGGAGAAATCGTCACTACCGCACGGGTTTTATCTGTAATTGCGGCGGCTATGGCTTCAGGAATTAATTGATAATTTGTATCTGTGGCAACTAATACCGGATGACAACCTGCCATTTTAATCGCCATTTCATGATTAAAATAGTAGGGAGTATTTAAAATAATTTCATCACCAGGAGAAGTAATTGCTAAAATAGCATTTATAAACCCCATATTGCTACCTGCTGTCACCACAATAGCATTTTCTTCATTGATATCAATATCATTAAATATTGATAACTTTGCTGCTAATACTGTTAATAATTCAGGAATACCCACAACAGCTTGATAAAGATGATTTTTAGGTTCAGCAAGAAATTTTGGTAATAATTCCATTGCGGTATCTGGTGGTTGATAGTGAACCACACCTTGTCCTAGAGAAATTGTCCCAGGAGAGTTTTTAATTAATTCTCCCACCACCGGAATAATTGGCGATTGAATCGCTGCCATTCGTGATAATTTATAATTCATAACTCTTAAAAATGTATATGTAGGATTATATTCCAGAGTATCACCATTTATCTAATTTTTTAAAGTAAGTAGGTGAACACAATAAAACCAAACTGTGTAAAGAAACGTAAAATCGCCCAAACCCTCTTCACTCTTGCCTCTGGTTACTAAGCGAAGTCGAAGTATTGCCTCTTGCCTTTTGCCTTGCCATAACGACAATTTTCAACACCAACCTACTTAGTATGGATTGAGACTTTTCAAACACCCTCTTAGAGGATGTTTGAAAAGTGGTATTCCGTAATTTTCATCACATTGCTACCCCCCTTTCCCCTTGTAAAAGGGGAAACAATAAAAATCCAGTTCCCTCCCCTTGTAAAGGGGAGGGTTAGGGTGGGGTAAATAATATTTGATACATTAACCATAACTTT
>NZ_JAQMTJ010000056.1:0-73592 GCF_028330815.1 Dolichospermum lemmermannii CS-548 | reverse complement strand
GCCAGGATCAAACTCTCCATTTTGGTTCGTCTGTAGCTCTTTCAACCGTTTTTACAACCACGGTCAGGTTATTTTCTTTTTCTGACGCAGGGTACTTGTTGTATTCTGGCTTTCAAACTATAATATTTTCAAGGTTCGGTGTGACTTTCGGCGTTGGTTTTGTCTCGCTTCGCTTCAGGCACTTATTTAATATAGCGAACTTGTTTTGGTTTGTCAACTACTTTTTCAAACTATTTTGAAGATTGTTTTTTCGTTCTGTCTGAAATCCTTGTGAGACAAGGGTTGTGAGTGTTAAAATCCTGAATTTTCTGCCCTGTTAGTGGTGTTTTTGATTGGGCTGACTTGGTGGAGTTCCACGTCTGGGGTTTTTTGATTCATTATAGAACGGAAGACAATTATTGATAGTGTTGAGTGGATATAGATATTAGAAGATAATATGAAGAGTTCAGTGGCTGTACTACCACCGTTTTTGGTGCTGGATCAATTGTTGCAAAGTTGGTTGTTGGAAGATATTGGTAGGGGAGATCGCACTACTCAATCTTTATTATCCCCAAATTCCGCGAGAGGACAAGCTAAGTGGATAGCTAAAGCACCTGGGATAATTGCGGGTTTACCAGTTGCGGCTAGGGTGTTTAAGCTTTTAAATAATGAGGTTGATTTTATCAGTTTGACTGATGAGGGTACACCATGTGAACCGGGACAGGTGATAGCAGAAATCAATGGTTCTCTTGATACGCTGTTGATGGGGGAACGGGTGGCGTTGAATTTGGTGATGCGATTAAGTGGAATTGCCAGTTTGACTAATATATATGTAGAAAAAATAGCTGATTTACCTGCTCAGTTGGTGGATACGCGCAAAACTACTCCAGGGTTGAGAATTTTGGAAAAGTACGCTACTGCTTTGGGTGGTGCTATGAATCACCGCATGGGTTTGGATGATGCGGTGATGATTAAGGATAATCATATTGTTGCTGCTGGAGGAATTGGGGAGGCTGTTACCCGCATTCGTTCTCATGTTCCTTATCCTCTGACTATTGAGGTGGAAACGGAAAATTTAGCTCAGGTGCGGGAAGCGTTACAGCACAAAGTTGATATTATTATGTTGGATAATATGTCTTTGTCTATGATGAGTGAGGCTGTATTATTGATTCGTAAAGAAGATAGTCGGGTGAAGATTGAGGCTTCGGGAAATGTAACTTTGGAGACTGTTCGCGCTGTGGCGGAAACTGGTGTTGATTATATTTCTACTAGTGCGCCTATTACTCAGTCTAAATGGTTGGATTTGAGTATGAGAATGGTAAACTGTCTGATAGCGTAGCGTGGCGCAAGCCATATCAGGATATCCATCGATTAAAGGATTAACAGGATGAGAAATTTACCAATTACCAATTACCAGGCTCAATTAGATGACTAGCAACTTGAGTTAATAGAGGAACTGGGAAATTCTCTCTACAGCAGTTTCTAAGATTTCTGGTTTTTGTACTAATGCAAAGCGAACGTATCCTTCACCGAATTTACCAAAGCCGATACCTGGAGAAGCTGCTACACCTGTTTTTTTGACTAATTCTGTGCAAAATTCTCTTGAATTATGACTCCATTGTGTAGGTAATTTTGCCCAAATGTACATTGTGGCTTGGGGGGTGGGAACGTTCCAACCAATACGGTGTAAGGCTTTGATGAAGGTGTCGCGGCGTTGACGAAAAGTATCAACGGCAGATTTTACACCATCTTGGGGTCCGGTGAGGGCAGCGATCGCTCCGTTCAAAATTCCTAAATATTGGTTAAAATCAACGGTGGCTTTGATTTGCTTTAAGGCTTGAATTAATTGCGGATTCCCAATTGCATAACCAATGCGGAAGCCGCCCATATTATAAGACTTAGACAGGGTAAAAAATTCAATGGAGACGCTTTTTTCGGGGTCTGCTTGCAATATTGAGGGAACAAGAGATTTTGAAGTTTGGGTTTCTGCTGCGAAAACTAAGTCTACGTAGGGGAAATCGTGAACGAGGACTATATTATGTTGTTGACAAAAGGCTACGGCTTCTTGAAAGAAGGATAAGGGAGCGATCGCACTGGTAGGATTATGGGGATAGCTTAATACCATTAACCGCGACTGGGCTAAAATGTTGGCGGGAATATCACTTAAAACTGGTAAAAAGTTATTTTCTGGTTTTAATGGCATGGGGTAAATTTGACCACTAGCCAAATATACTCCCCCGGCATGGGAAGGATAACCAGGATCTAATAATAAAGCAAAATCGCCGGGATTAAGCACGGCTAAAGGCAAATGGGCTGTCCCTTCTTGAGAACCAATCAGGGGTAAAACTTCTGTTTCTGGGTCAACTGGGATACCGAATTTTTGCTCGTACCACTGGGCTGCGGCTTGACGGAAATTTTGAGTACCACGAAATAATAAGTAGCCATGAGTGCTAGGATCATAGAGAGATTGGGCGATCGCTTCTATGACGTGATTCTCGGCTGGTAAATCTGAAGAACCCAAGGACAAATCAATTAATTCTCTTCCAGCAGCCAAAGCAATGGTCTTGGCTGTGTCCATATCCGCAAATACATTAGATTTTAAAGGTTGTAACCGGGTGGCAAATTGCATTTTAATTATTAGTCATTGGTCATTAGTCATGAGTGAGTGATCAGAAACTATGGAGTTTTGATCACTGACGGGTAACTAATTATTTGTTAAATGCTGATCTAAAAAACTGAGTAATTTATTTTTACTAATTACTCCTTCAGTAGATTCTAATACTGTTTCTCCTCTTAGTAACCTAAGAGCGGGAAGACCTTCTACCCGATATTCCTTGACGGTGAGTGGATTAGGGTCGGCTTCTATTTTAACAATTTTTAGGCGATCGCCATAAGTTGTTGCAGCCAAGTTAATCAGTGGTGACATCAATTGACAAGGACCACACCAGGAAGCCCAAAAATAGACCAATACAGGCTGCTCGGCTTTTAATACTTCTGTTTCAAACTCAGCATCAGTGATAGTGATTACACCCTTGTTCATCATAGTCTCCATAAAGGTAGCATAAATTAATGAAGTTCGTTTACAAAATACTCTATCCCAATCTGAGAGTCAGTTGTCATACCATTCTGGATTTTAGATTATAAAAGATTTACTATATAAATTTTTCGTCTTTAAAAATGAAGCAAAATCCCACAACTAAGATATGTGGGATTAACTGGATTAAATTATCTGTAAAAACTACAGATTATCCAATTGTTTGCGTAGAGCCTCTAATTCAGCATCAACTGGTTGAGCAGGTTTAGTTGTACTGGTTGGTTGTGCTGGAGTTGCGGTGCTGGGTTGTTCTGGGGTGAGTAGTTTTGGTTCGGGTGCAGGTGCGAGCGATGCTTTCATTGCAGCTAATTCATCATCAACATCACTACCAGATTCCAAACGTGCAAATTGGTTTTCTAAATCTGAACCTACTAATTCTGCGGTAGACTGAGCGCGAGATTCTTGAAGCAACACTTTTTCTTCCATGCGCTCAAAAGCGGACATGGCACTGCTGGTACTCATCCCACTCACCATATTTCCCAATTGTTCTTGGGCTTTGGCCGCAGTAATCCTGGCTTTGAGCATTTCTTTCTTGGTTTTGGCTTCAGAAATTTTGCTCTCTAACTGAATCAAATTCTTTTTGAGACCTTCAACTTGAACAGTTTGCTGATCTAGACTAGTTTTTAAAGCCGTAGCAGTATCAGTGTAAGTTTTCTTCCGCTCTAATGCTTGACGTGCTAGGTTTTCATCACCTTTTTGGAGGGCAAGTTGGGCGTTGCGTTGCCACTTATTAATTTCATTTTGTCCCTCATTATACTGCTTCTCTGTACGTTTTTGGGCGGCTATCGCTTGCGCTACCCCTTGACGCAACTTCACCATGTCCTCTTGCATTTCCAAGAGGGCTTGTTCCAGCATTTTTTCTGGATCTTCGGCTTTACTGACTAAATCGTTGAGGTTAGCACCAACTACTCGTTTAAGGCGATCAAATAATCCCATAAATTTATTTTTCCTTTAGAGGTTTACGCTCTTGGTTAGATAGTTAGCTTTTCTACTATATTAATAGCTACCCATGCCAATGTAGTCTTTCCAGTCTGGATTACTATCTTTTTTTCTATTCTGAATCATGAACCTATCAATTAGCTATATTAACCAAGCAAACTTATTATTCGGGTGTTTTGGGTAAATTATGATCTGGTTGCGGATTTTCTCCTTGATTTAGCATATAAGTTTTCATTGCTGCCAGTTCTGTATCAATATCATGATCAGAATCTAAGGATGCAAATCTTTTTTCTAGATCATCACCACCCAGTGTACTAGCAACTTCTGATTGTGCTTCTATCTGTAAAACTTTTTCTTCCATTCGTTCTAATGCACCTAAACTAGATGTGGCAGAAGCACCAGTGAGCATTTCCTGAAGCCGATAAGAAGCTTCGGCCGAACGTGCGCGAGCGATATACATATCTTTTTTGGTTTTCACTTCAGCCAGTTTTAACTCTAGAGTCCGCATATCTTGTTTTAATTTGGCTACTACATCTTTTTGCTGTTGAATTTGACTGGTTAAGGTTGTAGCGGTTTCTTGGTAAAATTTGCGTTTGGTGAGGGCTTCCCGTGCGAGAGACTCATTGCCTTGCTGGAGGGCTAATTGGGCGCGACGATACCATTCCTCAGATTGGGATTCTCCTGCGGCTGCTTGGCGTTCTGTGCGCTTTTGGGTGGCGATCGCTTGAGCTACCCCTTGACGCAATTGTACCAAATTCTCCTGCATTTCCATGAAAGCTTTTTCCAGAATTTTTTCTGGATCTTCTGCATTGCTGACTAAACTATTGAAATTAGCGCGAATCACCCGCAGAATACGGTTAATAACTTCCATATTGGCTTTACCGAATGAGTATGAATTAGCCAGGCTTCGCCCCGCTTCGCTAACACGCAAAGGCGCAAAGGTAAGAGTTTTCGGAATTAAAATTAAGTGAATTTAATTCCTGAATTCAGCAATACCAAGGTTTTTTTATTATGGCTCTTGTAACCGTCCTTTGATCCCTTTTGCTTTTAGTTCTTGCAATCTCCGCTTAATCTCATCCTTGGTTTTCAATGCACCTAAATAAATAAATTTTTGATTGGGTGATAAATAAGCATCAGGAACTACTTGCTTTGCTGCTGTTAAAGCTTTGTCGCCTTGATTATCAGCAATAATATAATAGTAGCCGTTAGTTGACGGTTTCACATCTTCTGTAAGGGGTGATACGGTGGCTGTAGGCTTTGATAGAGGTGTGGAAAGAGTAGAAAGAGGGGAAAGAGTGGGTAATGAAGTTATAGGAGTTATAGGAGTTATGGGGGGTTGAATAGCTAGGGGAGTGGGGACGATTTGGGGAGTAGGTTTAATCTTTGGTGTTAAATCTACGATATCTTGAGGATTTCTGATTTGTCGAAATTCTTGGGTAGCTAAATTAGGATATTTGGCTATGGGAGTGATTTTGGGTTCGCTAGTTGGTTGAGAATTATTTTCTATTACTTCAGTATTTACCGCAATTGGTGATGAATTATTGTTTGGTAAGTTACTGAAATTAAATTTAGGCAAAGTTTTGGGATTTAAGACTACATAACCTAAAGTTAAAGTTGCTAACAATAGCAATAGCATTGAACCAATTTCCAGAGGGGATAGCACATTGTCACGGGATTTGGGAGAATTAGGAGTTTGAGTTTGTGGTGCTTCGGCAGTCAAACTCCGTAATAATGCTTCACTAGATTCTAAATAATCATCTAGTTGTTTAGGAGTATCGTTTGTGGTGAGGAGGGTTTGGTTTTCAACAGATTGAATTTTGGTAGGAACTATACTACTGCTAGATTTTTCTAAGTTTGGAGGGGTGGAGGTTTCTTCTATTTCGGAAATAGCAAAGTCTTGGGGAAAATTAATTGCTTCAGTCTCTTTCGTCAACAACGGATTTTCTGGGGGAGTGGCTATGGAAGGAACTGCTGGTAGTTGAATATCTGTTAACAAGGCTGTTTTTTTATTTCTTGTGTAACTTTCTACACTACTTAATGGTTGTTGTCGGGCGTTTTTACGTGTCCGTCGGTATCTGGTTAATTCTTGATCTAATTGTACTTCTAAACCAGCCAGTGCTGTAGTCAGAGCAGGGTTTAAGACTGGTGTTTGCGAAGAATCTATAAGAGGATTTTGATTCATTGTTTAAGATGGAGTTAGGGTAGATGATTAAATTAATTTTCAATATAGTAGCGAAAATTGTTTGCCAGTATTCAGCTATTTTACTTAACTTACTGGTTAGAAGTATAGCTGAGAAAATGCTGCTGTTGCCTATTCCCTAACTAGTAAATTCAGGTGTACTGTATTCAATTTGCACAATTTTGACAGGCAAGACTTAGGCGTGAGCGATTTGTCGGATGCTGCCCGTCCTACAATAGTTAAAATAGTAAAACTACTAACAAAATATGTCTTTTAAGTCAATTGATCAGGTTTTAGGGAATATTCAACGTTCACCACAATGGCAAGCACAGGTATTTCCACGGTTGCTGAAGTGTTGGGTGGAAGTTGTGGGGACTGCGGTTGCTGCTCAAACTCGTCCTTTGTCAGTTCAACGTGATGTAGTGTGGGTAGCAACTTCTAGTGCTGCTTGGGCGCAAAATTTGACCTTTGGACGGAAAACTATATTGATGAAATTAAATGATAAGCTCTCCACCTCTTTGGTGGATATTCGTTTTTCGACAGCAGAGTGGAAAAATTCCTCAACGACGGGAACAGAACCAACTGTTTCGGCATCTGAACATCCTAGTTATGTGGTTGATGATTTAACTACTGAGAAGTTAGTTATATCTAGTCTTGACAATGCTTTGGGTGTTTTTGAGAATTGGGCTAAGAAGATGCAAGAGCGATCGCATCATCTCCCTTTATGTCCCCAATGTCAATGTCCCACCCCACCGGGTGAACTAGAACGCTGGGATGTTTGTTCTCTCTGCTGCACTAAGCTGTTAGGGTAGAAAATAAGCCCTGAATTAAAAATATTGAACTATTATAAATCATTGAGTAAAGTAGATGCTAAGGATGAATTTTAAATCCATCTAAAGTCAGGTTTTTCCAAGATGAGCAAATCTAAAATAAAACTTTTAACCTTGATCCCCATTACGTTTCAGACAAAAACAAGTGTGTGAACACTTCAATAATCATTTACAAATATAACAAGAATCTAAAGACATCATAAAGTTTGTTTATCGCTAATAATGGCTAGAACCTATAGCCAATAATGAGTTTTCGCCTTTCATGCCTATTTTGATGAAGAAGCAAGATATATAAGTGTGATAACTAGTCCTACGGTATTGAAGATGAAGGCACATGAAACTAATTAAGCGTTTAACATCTACCTGTCGTTATTGTCGTTATTACCAACCACAGGGTCGTCGTGGTGGTATGTGTGAAAAGTTGAGCGCACCAGTTCAAGGGGTTTGGAAGGCCTGTCCTTTCGCCTTAGCAGCTTTTGCACCTGCTTGGGAAACCTTAGAAGAAGCTTGGAGTTTACCAGTAGCCAGACCTATTTTTTCGGCTGCTCAAACTCTTCCGACCGATTTGGATCATCTTACAGTAGCCTCTGTTGAAGATATCCCTACTTCCGCTGCACAAGAAGTAAAAAATCAGAGCGTACTAATTTAACTACCTATTATTACGGTCATCAATTTTCCTTCTACCTTAATAAAATTTGACTGGCAATTTGTTATATCTTCGGAAATCGCACCTTCCACAACAGGTGCGATTTTGGTATATTTCAAAATCTCAAACTTTGCGCCTTTGCTCCTTTGTGCCTTTGCGCGAAAGATAATTCATACAGCCATTATGCAACGGCGAATAAATTTAAGGCAACCAGGGAAAATCCCGGAAGTTAGGGGGACGTTTTTCTAAAAATGCTTGTTTTCCTTCTGCTCCTTCTTCTGTCATGTAATAAAGGAGAGTAGCGTTACCGGAGAGTTCTTGTAAACCAGCTTGTCCGTCGCAGTCGGCGTTAAATGCTGATTTGAGACAACGAATGGCTATGGGACTTTTTTCTAGGACTTCTTGCGCCCATTTTATGCCTTCTGTTTCTAGTTGTTCTATGGGAACGACGGTATTAACTAAGCCCATTTCTAAGGCTGCTTGGGCGTTATATTGACGACAGAGAAACCAGATTTCTCGCGCTTTTTTTTGCCCTACTATCCGTGCTAAATAACTTGCACCAAAACCACCGTCAAAACTGCCTACTTTGGGGCCTGTTTGCCCAAAAATGGCGTTATCGGCAGCAATGGTTAAATCACAAATTAAGTGTAAAACATGACCTCCGCCAATAGCATAACCGGCGACTAGGGCAATAACGACTTTCGGCATGGAACGAATGAGGCGTTGTAAGTCGAGGACGTTTAAACGGGGGATTCCGGCATCATCTACATAACCTGCTTGTCCCCGCACACTTTGATCTCCGCCTGAACAGAAGGCGTATTTACCGTCTGTGTGGGGTCCTGCACCAGTAAATAAAACTACGCCAATGGTGGTATCTTCTTTGGCATCCCAAAAGGCTTCGTATAGTTCAAATACGGTTTTGGGACGGAATGCGTTCCGTTTGTGGGGACGGTTGATGGTGATTTTGGCGATACCGTCGGTTTTTTGATAGATGATGTCTTCGTAGGTTTTGACGGTTTTCCAATCGGTTTCTATCATGGATAATTTGCGATGCTGTGTTTGAGAATTTTATCTGTTTAACACTATCTATCCCTTAATGCAATAGATAATTGTTGTAGTCTTTCACTAACTTCTAAATTAGATTCTTGTGATTTTAAATTGTTTGGTATTTCTGCCAATAAAAGTGGATTTCCTTGTAACCATTCATTCAATGCTACACCTGTCCAAGTACCTTCTTTTTCTCGAAAACTATCAACTAAACCTTTGAGTTCTTGAATACAATATGATTCAAAACTAGCAGCGTTAAAAATTGCAAATCGTAAGTATTCCTCAAAGGCATTAATATCATTTTCAACTTCAAAAATTACAGCTTGTTGTTCCACTATCAATTCATGAGAAACATTTGTAGAATTTAGCTTGGCTATTTCTGTGACTCCTAATACTTGCTGGCGAATTTCTGGGTTAAAAAGTAAGTCAGAACCATATTTTATATATCTTTTGAGAACACTATAAGCAGGTTCTTCACCACTATAGTAGTTATCTACAATTTCAATATCTACTCCCAGGCTTTTGATGATTTTATTGCGAGTATCACTATTAACAGGTCCTCTAATTAATGCTTCTGCTACTGGACGCGCAAAGCGTAAAAATAACACACTTAAACTATTTTCTAATTTAGATAAAAAATAATCTTCTGAATTTTCAATTAATCTGGCTTTTACTTGATTACTTCCCCATAATAAACTTGTCATATATTCGACTAAGTTTAAGGCTTCATTTTGTAATTCTAAAGCCAGTTGTCTAGCAATATTAGATAAAAGTTTACTAATATCATTATACAAATCTTCCCTCCAAGCATAGTTGGCTTTCATTCTGTCAAATTCAGGATTTGAGTTAGCGAGAAAAATAGTATCTTTCTTTTTAAATGTTTCTTCCCTGAGTTTCTGCATTTCCTTATCAATGATTTCTAGATATCCTTCTCGAAATTTCTCTATTTGAGTTAAGGAGTTAGGAGTTAAATTTTCTAAAGCTTTATTAACCACATAAGCATCAGAGTATTTTTGTAAATCGGCTTTAATGATTAACCATTTTTGATTCCACCATTCTGCAAATAAAACCCGTTGATTGTTTTCTGCAAATAGTTTTGCTTGTTCTGGATTTTCTGGATGATTTTTACTAACTATTGTATAAATTTCTTCAGAAGTGCTGATAATTGTATTTAGAGAAACTTCACATCGTTTCTTTAAAATAGCGACTCTTTCAGTATTAATATAATGAAAGATTTTCTCTTTAATTTCAGGAATACCTGTAGCATATCTTTTGAGATTTTCTTCATCAGTAATACCAGTTAATCTCTGTAAATGAGATTGAATAATATTTGCATCTCCAATTTCTAATTTAGTTTGTTCTCCAGCTATATTATTTAAAATCAAATATGCACCAGCAGAACCCGAAACAATTCTATGATTAGGTAAATTTGCCCGTTTTAACCAATCTTGAGCAGCTTCTTGAATGTGGGTTTTCATTGCTTCTGCACTACCTAATGAATCAATGCGACTTAAAAACACAAATAATTTATCAGCAACGGTGACGTTTTTATCACCCTGTTCTGTAAATTTGATGATTTCTAATTCTTTTTCTCTGAGACTGGTAAAACGCTGTACTAATATCACAGCATCACAATCTGATAACATTTCTTGAGCTTCGTCAACGTGCTTGGCTAAACCTGAATCTAAACCGGGAACATCATAAAAAACAATTCCTTCAGCTTGTGCAAGTTTGTTTGTATAAAGTCTCGCTTCTAACACAGCATGAGCATATTTTTCATCTGCTACATATTTTTTTAGTGGTTCTCGAATATCCTCTAATCTAGTAAATGGAAATGTTCGATTTCCTTCTTGTCTCACTTGTTGTAAGGTGATTTCATTGGTGTGAATAGTATTAATATCTTCTTGCGCTTTAGCTTTTTCTAGTTCTTTGAGGAGGTTGATAAATTCATCTTCTGTTTTTGCTTGTACTTCTAGTTTTTGTTCTGATTCATTTTCAACTGAATAAATTTGTGTGGTGGTAAATGTACATCTTCCTCCTTTTGCTGGAAGTAAATCACATTCTAACCAAGCATTAACAAAGGTACTTTTTCCGGCTTTTTCTAACCCGACTACTGCAATGCGAAATTCACGTTTTTTGAGTCTTTCTAGTTGACGACGTGCGGGTTGTGCTTCTTGTAATAGGATTTGTTTTAATTTTTCGGGAACTTCTGCTTGAGGTAAGTTGGCTAAATTAACGGCGTGTCTTTGGATGTTTAAAGCGTCGGTTAGACGGGTTTCATAGTAAGAAGATGCTGTTTTCCAATCCATTTTGTAGATACTCCTTAAATACGGTTAAATTTTTGTAAACCAGATAAATTTTTAAGACAGGCTAATTGTTTAATAATACACTGAGCCTGACTTGGTATATCTGTTTTTAAAGAGTAACGCACCGTTTGATCAATCATCTTACGACCATCATTAATATTGATTCTGATATAAACTTCTCGTATGCTATCAGGTGAAATATTCTCATCTGTTATTTCTAAGTTTTGCTCATTTGAGTCAGCAATTTTAACAGTAGTACATAGGAAATAAGAGGCGTTATCTATGAGGTGTATTAGCTCATCAACCTTTAAATTTGAACGATTTATGAAATCGTTAGCTATAGATGCTGGAATAACAAGACATAAATCCGCAGGAATTGGAGTCTGAGGAATGGGTTGTGGTCTAACTGATTCTGGTATTGGTTGCGGTTTGTTTGGATCATGGGTTTGCTTATAAAAAAACAATCCAACAAATGTAAAAGCTGCTGCTACAAAAATCCACTCCATATTTTCTCCTTGAAAATTGTTTATTGCTAATTTGGCTGGTATTTTGAGTATTGGAATATTTATTAATATTTCATCCAATAAGTCATCAATAATTATTTTATCGTCGAGTTTATTAGCATTAGGTTTTATCCCAAAACAATCACATATTTTGCTTGTCTCTGTTTGCAATAATGATTGTTCTTCACCAACTATTATCTGAATAGTTTTATATAAAATACCTCTTTTAATACCGTTCATTTGAGGATATACGTTATTAAAAATTCGAGCAAATAGACGATTGGTATTCCTGGATGTCACTGGATTTTAATGCTCCTCTTTTAAAACTGTTTCTAAGATAGAAAATTCTTCTGCAAGGTCTTGAGATTTTTGTTGAATAGGTTGCCAAATATTTCGTTGATTTTCATAATCTAGCGTAATTTCTTGGTTAGCTTTATCAAGTCTGGCTTGATAACGGTCAATAATATCATTCTGAAGTTTATCTACATTTTTTTTTAGACAATCAATTTGTTCTAGTAGCCAAGTTGCAATTTTGTTTACTATTTCTTTTTCTTCCTTTCTCGACTGAATTAGCCAACCTTTCAGTAAATTGTTCACACTAGGTATTTCGGCATTATCGCTAGAACGGGTTTGATATTCAGTTTCATAAAAAGTCCGTTCCCAAATCCATAATGTATACCAATCTCTTTGCTTTTTTTCAACCTGTATTGCCTCTTTCCACGTTCCTTTATTAATAGGGAAACCTGCTTCAAAACGAAAATTAAATGTAAGTTTACTATCAACTTTAATAAGTTGGGATTCTGGAAATTTAATTGCTATACTAGGTGAAATATCATTTGCTCCCTTTTCAATATGAGATAAATGACAATTGAAAAGTTCTACTACTGCTTGGTACATTCTATTTAATTCTTGGTTAGAAATCTGCTTTAATACATCCTCCATCACAATATTCAAATGAATAGCTAGTTCATTTAATTCTTCATTTATTTGCTTAAGTTGATTCTTCTCTGAATCTGTTTTTGCCTCCATTGTTTTACCTTCTTTAGCCACGGAAGCTGTATAACCTAATTTTACTAATCGGTTTAAGTTTCTTCCTAGTAAATTGACATTTAAAAGATTTGCTTTTTTTAAGTTTGTACTGTCTAAGTCTACCTTTCCAGTTTCTAAAGACTTGGCTATCGCTTCTAATACTTGGTTAATTCCTTGACCTAATTCCCGTTTCCACCCGTAAAGGGGATATAATTTTTCTCCTAATAGATTATACGGTTCTAAATTCTTAAGTTCTAAAATTGTTGATTCTAGATATAGCACAGGATCATCTTCTGACTGTTCTGCTATAACTTGTTTAATCTTTGTATCTATTCTTTCAAATGGTTCTCTTAAATTTGTGTCGCTAATGTGTAAGAAACGCTCAATTGATAATCTAATCTGTGATATATTTTCACATTCTTCTTGATACCGTTCCTCAGAACTATTAATAACAGCATTTGTTGTTTGTGTTGCCCATTCTGCTATGGCATTTCCAGCAGCAATATTAAAACGTTCTATAATTTGGGGAATTACTAACTGCGGAAAATGTTTATTAATATGTTCCCTTAAATTTTCCTGAAATTCCTCAGCATAGGATTTTTGCCATAATGCTTCAGCTACTCTATTTTTATCGTGGCTATTCCATTTTTGTGTGTTACGTGGCAAGTCTTCTAATATATCTTCTATTAATCCATTAAAATGGTTATCTGCTTTTTTACAAGCATCAGCACTATAAATATAATTTGGAATTTGCAAAGATAATAAAGCAGGCCATGTACTCAGTTTGACTACTTTTAAAGTTTCAATATCTTCTGTGTATTCCTTTAATTGTTCAGTTAATTCATTTTTAATACTTTTTATCGCTTTTTCAACAAATCTATTTTCTGATTCTGGCCAACTTCTATCTGCTCTAAAAACATCAATTCGATTTAGCACAAAAAGCATCCGCGCAGGAGAACCACCTAAATCTTTTACCTGCTGCACTACCTCTTGCAATAAACTTTTTACTTTCTGAGAATCAGTTTCCGCACTATTATAAGTAACTATACATAAAGCTTCTCGACATTGTTTAATAACATTAGCATTACCTTGATCACCCACGTATGCTAAACCAGGTAAATCAAGGATTCTTACTTTTGTTCCTTTTGGTAATTGTAATTGAGATTCTTTTAACAGTCGGAAAGGGTAAGCAATTGTAGATTGTGGACAGGCTAAATTTGGTTGAGTTTCTCTATTTTCGATATAACCTATCATTGCTTGGTAAAGACGCTGATAAATTTTATCGTCACTAATTCCTCTCCATTCTCCACACTCCCATAACGCTCCCGGTGTTTCATGAATGATGAGAGATTTTTCTGTACTGTACTCAATTGTCACTGCTCCAGCACTCATTTCACTGACTGCAACCGGGACAATTTCTGCTCCACATAGTAAATTAACTAAAGTGCTTTTACCGCTACTTGTAGTTCCTGTTGTAGCTAGGGTAAGAGTAGGATTTTGCAGTTCGTAAATGAGTTGATTTAAGGCTATTTCTAAGTTGTTGGATAGTTCTTGAATTTCCGGCTGATAACTCTCTGGTAAGTGCTGAGATATTTCCGTCTGAAAGTTATCCCAATATTGAGCCAGTAGCTTGGCTTTAAATTCGATTTCTTCAAATACCTTATATACACTACTCATACTGTTTGTCTTTATATAAACTTTTGTGAGTCTTCCGCACCTGTTGTGACAAATCTGATTGTACAGGTATAAAAAACAAAATGCAAGTAAAAGATAAACTTATTTTATTTAAGTAGGAGATGTTTTAAAAGTATTGAGTAAATACAATGAACTATACAGCAAGCTTTGCAAGGCTTAACTACCATGATACACACAGTTACTTGTATAGTAATTTAGTAAAAAAATCCGTAATGCAGCAAGAGTATAACCAACGCCATGCTATAGCGGTATACACTTGAGTTGAGATACAGTCAGCAAATCGTAAAACCCATAGCCCGACTGGGAATGATAGCGTAGCGTGGCGTAAGCCATATTCCCAGTCTCATAGCAAAAGTTGTCTTTTGATGACTAAACACTAGGAAAATTTATGAGTCCGTTTTAACGGACTTGAGCTATCAGACAGGGAATTTATTCCCTGGCGGTTGTGGAAGCCAAACAAATAAGCCATATGTAGCTTAATTTGACACATATCAGCAGTACCAAACCCCTACAAATCTAGGTTTTTCCTAATTTTGTAAAAGTTAATTTCCCAAGCGTGTTTAGTATATAGCAGAAAATAGAGTTCTCTTAATTATTCATTTTCATTAACTTGTGTAAAATTCACCTGTTCATATAAGTCACTCAAAGAAATCTGAAAATCTATGGTTTCCAATGTCAAAATATCCGATTCAGACTGTAATTCTGTGAATATCCATTTACCATCGTCGGTTTTCACATATTGCATAACATGATATTGATATTGATTAATTAAAATATATTCTTTAAATTCAGGGATAGAACGATAGTACATGAATTTATCACTTTGGTCATAATTGCTAGTTGATTTAGATAAAACTTCAGCAATTAATAGAGGATTCATTACGGTAGTTGTATTTGCACCTGTGTAAATAGGTTCTCCTTGAATTACCATGATATCAGGGTATGTATGTTGACGATAACGCGGTATCCACAAACGCACATCACCAATATACACATCATAATTTTGCTTCTTTAACCCAAATTTCAAGTTAGCAGCGAAATTCAGAGCGATTTTATTATGATTTGTTGTTCCTCCAGTCATAGGGATAATTTCTCCGTCTCGGTATTCGCTTTTATATTCTGCTTTCTCTTCTAGTTCTAAATATTCTTCTGGGGTGTAATACCGTGTTTGTGTTTGCATAATATCAACAGAGAGTTAATTATTGTGATATTAGTAATATTCCATTATACACTAACGTTATACTCGTGTAAGTTCATTTTTGTTAATGTTCATGAAATTTCCTCTAAAAATATGACAAAATATCTAAATAACTTAATCATGAGGCAAAGACTATGGTAACAGTTGTATTATCTAGAGTAATAATGTAAAATTTTATCGCGGAATTGGGATGATGCGATTCCTGTGGAACGCTATCGCTATGGTATCTCCAGCCTTTACAATTTGGTAATTATCTGTCAGGCTATCTTTTGCTATGGTCTGTAAAGGCGTTTTTATGTTCGTAGATGAAACTGGTTATGTAATTGATAATTGCAGTAATATAATATTCTGTTCATGACTTATAATTCAAGTAGGTTGGGATGAGAAAAGCCGATATCATCCCTCGTTAAAAGTTAGATTTTACTGAGTTAAAATCAACTAAAACCTAATTATAAAACCCTGACAAGATTAAACATTTACAGCTTGTAAAAGCTGGCTTTCTAGATTTTACCTTTTTTAAAATTGGAGTAATAACATGGGACTTCAGGAAGAAATTGACAAAATGAGGCAAGAGATTAGATCCGATCACTATTCAATGTCTATTGGGGAATGGATCAGCCTTTATGAAAATAACGAAATTGATATACATCCTGAATTTCAAAGGATTTTTCGTTGGACTTCTAGCCAAAAAACTAGCTTAATAGAATCTATTTTACTGGGTATACCAATTCCACCCATCTTTGTTTCTCAACGTGACGATGGTGTATGGGATGTTGTGGATGGACTACAAAGATTATCTACAATATATGAATTTGTGGGAAAATTAAAAGATGAAGATCAAAAACTTTTAGATCCATTGGTTTTAGAAAAAACTAAATATTTATCAAATTTGGAAGGAAAGAAATGGGAAGATCCTGATGATCCTATTAACTCTCTCACTTCAGCCCAACGCTTATTGATAAAAAGAGCTAAAATTGGTGCAACTATTCTTCTCAAAGAAAGTGATGAAATTGCCAAATACGAATTATTTCAAAGATTAAATAATGGTGGTTCAATAGCTACAGCACAGGAGGTAAGAAACTGTATTCTTGTCATGTATAACAAAGAAATGTTTCACTGGCTAAAAAAATTAAGTGAAAATGAAAATTTCCAAGAATGTATAGCTCTCAGTGATCGACAGAATGATGAACAATATGATATGGAATTGTTAGTAAGATTTTTGGTATTCCGTACTCTTGAAGAAAATGAAATAAAAAAAATAGGTAATGATTTAAGTATTTTCTTGACTGATAAAATTCTAGAAATTGCTAAAAATCAAGAATTTAATTATAGTGAAGAAGAAACTGCTTTTAATAAGACATTTGAAATTTTATATGACCAACTTGGAAATGAAAGTTTTCGCAGATACTCCCATACTAAAAATAGATTTTTAGGAGGATTTTTGGTTTCTGCTTATGAGGTAATTGCGTTAGGAATTGGTTACAACTACAAAAATTTATCTAATTCAGAGATTAATATCAAAGAAAAAGTAAAGCAAGTTTGGGTAAATCCTGAATACAAACAGTGGTCAAGTTCAGGAGGTTCAGGTACTTCTGCAAAGCGTAGAACACCAAACTTAGTTCCCTTGGGACGTAAAATTTTCCAGCCATGAAAATACGCACTTTAGAACAGCTTAGTGATAAGTTAGCAGAAGAACTTGCATGGCGAAAAAAAGAGCTTTCAATATTGAAAAGTTTGATTGATTCAAAGGATTTTGAATTAGCAAAAAGAAATGCATTAGTCCGCAGTGGTATTACTATGCTTTATGCTCATTGGGAAGGATTTGTTAAAGTATCAGCTAATAGCTATGTAGAATTTGTGGCTATGCAAAAGCTACCTTATAATCAACTAGCAAATAATTTTATAGCTTTGGCAATGAAAGATCAATTAGATCAAGCTAAGGAAACAGAAAAAGCAACTATATATAATGAAGTTGCAGAATTTTTTATGACTAAATTAAATGAGCGAAGTGTGATAAAATATGAATTTAGAATTGCTACGTCTAATTTATCATCATCAGTTTTTAAAGAAATAATATGTATGATTGGTTTAGATTATTCACTCTATGAATCAAAGGAAGTATTAATAGATGAAAAATTGTTAGGGAAAAGGAACATTATAGCTCATGGTAATTATCTTGATATAGATAAAAAAGATTACGATGAATTGCATAGAATAGTAATAGAAATGATGGATACGCTCAGAAACCAAATAGATAATGCTGCTGCAACAAAAGAATATTGTTCTCAAAGTTCATCTAATACATCATTATAATATTTTTCAATATTTAATTTCCTATTAAATTGGGTTTGCTGAAAAAAAAGGAGAAAGACAATATCAGGATTCATTAGGATAGAACAAAAAAAAGGTGAGCTTTACAGCCCACCCCACAAAATCAGAAAATATCCTGTGATAATTAACCTAACAAAGCCTTAGCTTTAGCTAAAACATTATCAACAGTGAAGCCAAACTTCTCCAAACAAATACCACCAGGAGCAGAAGCACCAAAAGTATCAATACTTACAGTGTCGCCTTCGCTACCAATATACTTGTGCCAACCGAAGCTACTAGCAGCTTCTACAGATAGACGCTTAGTAACAGCTTTAGGAAGAACAGATTCTTTGTAAGCTGCATCTTGTGTGTCAAACAAGGTTGAAGAAGGCATAGAAACAACGCGAACCTTCTTACCGACCGCAGTTAATTTTTCCGCTGCACTAACGCAGAGGCTGACTTCTGAACCAGTACCAATCAAGATGATATCTGGTGTACCTTGAGAATCAACAATTGTATACGCACCCTTAGCGACACCTGCAATGGATGTACCTGCTAAGTTAGGAACGTTTTGACGAGTGAACGCCAATAAAGTAGAAGCATTTGCTTTAGACTTCTCAATGGCGACTTTGTAACCACCAGAGGTTTCATTGCCGTCAGCGGGACGAATTACGGTTAAATCAGGAATAGCCCGCAAAGAAGCAAGGGTTTCAATGGGTTGGTGTGTAGGACCGTCTTCACCTTGGCCAATGGAGTCATGAGTCATCACCCAAATTGAACCAGCTTCGGAAAGAGCAGCCAAACGAATCGCAGCCCGCATATAATCGGTAAAGATTAAGAAGGTTGCGCCGTAAGGAATCAAACCTGAGTTGTGCAACGCCATACCGTTACAGATTGCACCCATGGCGTGTTCACGTACGCCGAAGTGAATGTTGCGATTAGCGAAATGTCCTTTTTGGAAATCACCAGCGCCTTTGAGTTCGGTGAGGTTGGAGTGGGTTAAGTCAGCAGAACCACCAATTAACTCAGGTAAAACAGCCCCTAGTTTGTTGAGGCAGTTTTCTGAGTGTTTACGGGTAGGTAATGCTTTATCTTCTGGTGTATAGGTAGGTAATACTTGATCCCAACCTTCTGGTAATTTGCCGCTAATGAAACGGTCAAATTCAGCCGCTTCTTGGGGGTATTTAGCTTTGTAACCAGCATAGACTGTGTTCCATGCGGATTCGTAACCAGCACCGCGTTCTACTGCCTTGCGAGTATGATTAAGGGCATCTTCAGGAACTACAAAAGCGTCGTATTCCCAACCTAAATTTTTGCGGGTAGCGATGGTTTCTTCTGGTCCCAAAGCCGCACCGTGAATACCAGCGGTATCTTGTTTGTTGGGAGAACCATAACCAATGGTGGTTGTCACCTTAATCATGGTGGGTTTGTCGGTGACAGCTTTTGCGGCTTCAATAGCTTGGGCAATTCCGGCTAAATCGGTGTTACCATCTTTAACGTGGAGAACGTGCCAACCGTAAGCTTCAAACCGTTTGGAAACATCTTCTGTAAATGCTACATCTGTAGAACCATCAATAGAGATGTGGTTGTCGTCATAAAGAGCAATGAGTTTACCTAATCCCCAGTGTCCGGCAATAGAAGCAGCTTCACCGGAAATACCTTCCATGTTGCAACCATCACCAAGAATTACATAGGTGTAGTGGTCAACAATTGTGGCATCAGGCTTGTTAAACTTAGCAGCTAGGTGTGCTTCGGCTACTGCTAAACCAACTGCATTGGCAATTCCCTGACCTAAAGGGCCTGTTGTGACTTCTACACCGGCTGTAACAAAGTTTTCGGGGTGGCCTGGGGTCTTAGCACCCCATTGACGAAATTGCTTGATATCGTCTATGGTAACGCTATCGTAGCCTGTTAGGTACAGTAGGGCATACTGCAACATTGAACCATGACCTGCGGACAAAACAAAGCGATCGCGGTTGAACCACTGGGGATTTTTGGGGTTATAGCGCATGAAGCTATCCCAAAGTACAAAAGCCATTGGAGCCGCGCCCATCGGTAGTCCTGGGTGTCCTGATTTGGATTTTTCTATGGCATCTACAGCCAAAAAGCGGATTGAATTAATACAAAGTTCTTGGATGGATTGGGTTGCAACAGCCATAATCTCTTTATTGTTAACGACGGGTTAGGACTCTTTTTAGCTTTTTCTTGCTGGGTTCATTATAAAGTGATCCCACTTTCTTCATCATCTCATTCCCAATTGTCAATGGACAAGGGGGATATTCTGAGTTCTTGGTGATGAATAAAGCCGATAATTTGGTTATCCTAAACTAACTGTTCAGTTAGGAATGATCTCTATCATACTTGCCACAGGTTCACTTCTTTAAAAGCTAACCACTAGCAAAATTATTTGGGGATCAATAATACAAGTCGTGGTAATGGGTGATTAGGTTATTAACGTCACCTGTCACCTAATACCTGACTAGGAAGTATCTTTAGGGAGTAAATTTCTTGAAGGCTAGGGTAACATTATGACCACCAAAGCCAAAGGAATTAGATAAGGCTACTTCGACTGTTTGGGCGCGACTGGTATGGGGGACATAATCTAGATCACATTCTGGATCAAGATTTTCAATGTTGATGGTGGGGGGAATTTGATCATGAGCGATCGCTAAAATTGTCGCTACAGCTTCAATCCCACCAGAACCGCCTAACAGATGTCCTGTCATGGATTTAGTAGAACTGATGGCTACTTTATACGCATGATCTCCCAAAGCTTTCTTAATCGCCGCGGTTTCATTCACATCATTAGCTGATGTACTAGTTCCATGAGCATTGATGTAACTAACCATTTCCGGTGTCAGTGACGCATCTTTTAAAGCTAACTCAATCGCTCTGGCTGCACCTAAACCACCGGGAACAGGAGAAGTCATGTGATAAGCATCACAGGTCATCCCGTAACCAACAATTTCCCCATAAATCCTTGCGCCCCGGCTGAGGGCGTGTTCTAATTCTTCGAGAATTAAAATTCCTGCTCCTTCACCCATGACAAAGCCATCACGATCACGATCAAAGGGACGACAAGCATGAGCCGGATCATCATTGCGGGTGGACAGGGCGCGAGCAGCCGCAAATCCTGCCACTGACAGGGGTGTAACTGCGGCTTCACAGCCACCGCAAATCATGGCTGTGGCATATCCGCCTTGAATCTGACGAAAAGCATCGCCGATAGAATTAGAACCCGCAGCACAAGCTGTTACAGAGCAGGAATTTGGACCTTTTGCCCCAGTATGAATTGCTGTTAATCCTGCTGCCATATTGGCGATCATCATGGGAATCATGAAGGGACTACAACGACTAGGACCTTTATTAGGATCTAAGTAAATGGTTTGTTGGTCTTCTAAAACTTTAATTCCACCAATTCCCGAACCGATAATTACACCAACTTGTTCAGCGTTGAGATCATCAATTACTAAACCTGAATCAGCAACAGCTTGTTTAGCTGCTGATACACCCAATTGGGCAAACCGATCCATCCGCTTGGCTTCTTTGCGATCTAAGTAAGTGTGTGGATCAAAGTTCTTGACTTCACCCGCAATGCGGCAACTATGTTTAGAAGCATCAAAGGCGGTGATATAGTCAATCCCATTTCGTCCGCTTAATAATCCTTCCCAATATTCGGCTGGTGTGTTACCAATAGGTGTAATCGCGCCCACACCTGTTACAACAACGCGGTTACGTTTATAGTCTGTCATGATTGCATTAAATATGGCGAAAAAGCAGCAGGGAAACAATTAAGAGGGGTGATTTCGGAGTTAAGTATTCTTAGTTAAGACTATACTGTTTGCTCAATATTATGGACTTTTGGGGCTTTTTTTGAAGTCAAACTTACAGTTTAGACACTCAGCACTCATCTAAGGACGGGTTTATCCAGTTAATTTGTATACTCTTAAAGTATTTGTTTAAACCCGTCAATGCTGAATCAAAATTTGCCTATGCAGATGCAGTAGCGTGACTAGAGATATAATCCACAGTGTCTTGAACAGTTTTAATTTTTTCAGCCGCTTCATCAGGAATTTCGATATCAAATTCTTCTTCCAAAGCCATAACTAACTCCACTGTATCTAGGGAATCAGCCCCTAAATCATCAACAAAATTGGCTTCTGGTGTAACCGTATCCGCATCCTCTATGCTAAGTTGCTCAACGATAATTTTTTTAACTTTTTCAAAAGTTGCTGCTTGGCTCATAAATAAAAGTCCTTAACAAGTTGCTATGATTTGCTCTAAATGAACAAAGTTTTTTTTGGGCATATACATCTTATCGGAAAGGGTGAACCTGAGTATAGGTTCTATCATTAAAACTGAGGATTAAAGATGAAGGAGATCCTGGAAATGAGAGATAAAGGTTTAATAACCACAGTAACCACCCAATTAATCAATCCTCATCACCTCTAAACAATAAACCAACTATACTTTTATGCTATCTAAACCGCTAAAATACGCTTACTATCCAGGCTGTGTAGCTCAAGGGGCTTGTAGGGAACTGTATATATCAACCCAGTCTCTCACTCAAGCCTTGGGTATTGAATTGGTTGAACTGAAAAAAGCCTCTTGCTGTGGTTCAGGGACATTTAAAGAAGATTCTCAACTACTAGAAGATACCGTTAATGCCAGAAATATCGCGTTAGCAGAATCATTAAATCTCCCTTTACTTACCCATTGCAGCACTTGCCAAGGTGTTATTGGTCATGTTGATGAACGATTAAAAGAATGTCAATCAACAAATCCTGATTACGTGAATAAGGTTAATGGTTTATTAGAAAAAGAAGGTTGTTCACCCTATCGGGGGAGTACAGAAGTTAAACATCTTCTTTATGCTTTAGTCACAGATTATGGTTTAGAGGAAATTACTCAGCGTGTTACCAAGAAATTAAGTGGATTAAAATGTGCAGCTTTCTATGGTTGTTATCTCCTCCGCGCTCAAAAATCCATGCCCTATGATGATCCTTTTCAACCCGAAGCAATGGAAAATGTATTTCGGGCAGTAGGGGCGACACCTGTATATTATCGTGGCAGAACTCAATGCTGCGGTTGGCCTTTATCCAGCTACGCGACAACCGAATCTTTCCAAATGGCGGGAAATCATATCCAAGAAGCTTTAAATAATGGTGCTGATTGTATTGTCACACCATGTCCTTTGTGTCATTTGAATTTAGATTCTCGTCAACCAGAAGTAGAAAAGGTAATTGGTGAAAAGTTAGGTTTACCGATTTTACACTTACCCCAATTAATTGCTTTGGCTTTAGGTGTCAGTCCCAAAGAATTGGGTTTAGAGAGACATATTGTGTCTACAAAACCCATTTTAGAAAAATTAGGATTCTGATCAAATTGTGGGAAGGGAATAATATTTTTCTTCCCATTACCAATTACCAATTACCAATTACCAATTACCAATTACCCATTACCCATTACCCATTACCCATTACCCATTACAGATTTTTGATATTCTTCTTCACTAATTAAATCCTGATTGTTTTCTACCCGATCTAAAAATACTAATCCCTCCAAATGATCATACTCATGTTGAAAAATTCGGGCAACAAAATCAGTTAATTCTTGTTTTTGTAAATTGCCATAACGGTCTGTATACTCAACTTCAATTGTTTGATATCTAGGGACTAAACCCCTAATTCCAGGAACACTTAAACAACCTTCCCAACCTTTCACCATTTCCGAAGAATGGGCAATAATTCGGGGGTTAATCATTGCGGTCGGCTGCATTTCTGGTGCGTGGGGATATCTGGCATTAGGACGGGAAGCAACGATAAATAGACGGTAAGATGCTGCTATTTGTGGTGCAGCAATTCCCACCCCATTAGCTTGAGCAACTGAGGTAATTAGTTCATCAATGAGGTTTTGAATTTCTTGATTTTGAATATTCTCAACCGCAACAGCTTTTTGTCGTAATATCGGATTACCTAATTTAATGATTGGTGCTAATTCATTCATTTTCAAATCCCTATATTTTTCTCATACCAAATTTCATAAATATCGCCGTTTTGACGATTATACCATTGATGATGTGCGATCGCCTTCCGTGGCCTCGCCTTGTACCTCGCACGAGTTATGGAATTAAACGAAGCACTCCAGGCACCCCAGAACACGGAAGAATACAGAAGACACTCGGAATATTGTGCGTCCCGTCCTGTCTGTGTGTTGGGGGGTGGGGCAAGAAGGCGGGAAGGGCAAGAAGGCGGAACGATTTTAAGTGGGTGACTGGCAAGTAAAATTTTTTTGAAAAAACGTTGTGTTGTGTAAAAAAACTTTTTGTATGATATACTCGGTGTGAGTATGAGTATTTCGTCTTTTGTCGACAACATTACACACACGACTTCCGACTAAAAACCATGAAAACATCAACCAAAACAAAAACGGCTAGAATTGTCATTGACGAACTCCCTTCCGCAGGCACTTCTAATCCACTCAACTTGAACTCAGCCGCGGCTGTCGCTGTTAGAGGCGGCATGGCATTAAATTATGTAATAATTGAAGAACTAATAGTACTAAGACATACTGAAGAAAAGTTGAAGGTAGCCACACGATGACCCATTTTTTATTTTTTTTTCATTTTTCAAACACAAATGTTCCAAAAGGTCAAAAGCTTTTTGGAACGTTTTTTTTCAGCCTAGTGCTTACCTGGCACCGTCCCATTCTATTCGGGATTTTGCAAAAGGTATAAAAGCCAAAAACCGATAAAAAACGCCAATGGGGCAGTAAGCTGCTGCCAAATGTGATGAAAAGTGAAAGCAAAAATAAAGAAAATAATATCAAAAAAAAACCAATTTACCTTGACTAGGTATTGACTAAAACTAGGCAATACCTAGTCAAGGTCAAATCTTGAAAACGCTGAAAGCTAATGGGTGAGGAGGGAATCGAACCCGCAACCAATTGATTAAGAGTCAACTGCTCTACCGTTGAGCTACTCACCCGTTCATTAATTCATGATATCAGACTTTTGAATTTTGCGCTAGTGTTGCAGTTAAAGAACTGGACAAAGTGGAAATTGGTTGACACTCTCAGCGGCTAAAGCCGCTGAGATTCTGCGGACAGAATATACTTAGGTAGTACCCCAAAGCCGAATTCTCGCTACGGTCGTCAAACACGGTCTACCCTTTCAAAACTTCAAAACATTTACGTCAATTTACTTATGTCTCCTAACATTGACTTAGCAGGAATTACCTTACCTAAGGCTCTCAAATTAAAACTGGAATCTTTGGATAATATAGATTTAGTCTCGTCAAATTCAGAAGTTTATTTAGATTTAGATTTAGATCATGATTTGCAATTAAATTTAGACGAAATTTTTAATATTCATAGTAAAATCCCATACATGAATGTAGCCCTAGATAGAATTATTGTTGAAATATTTAGCCAACCTGAAATTAAAATATCCGCATCAAAATGTAAACTTTATAAAAATCATCATAAAATTGAAATTAGGTGTCGAGGATTCCTAAATAACAGAAAAATTGAATTGATTTTTGGACGAAAAACCACATTAAGATATCAATTAACTAGTGATTTTAGTTTCAGTAAACTCACAAATAAAATTCCTATTATCAACAATCTAAAATTAGCCAATTCAGAGTTAATTATCACTAACATTGCCCATTCTTTTGCACATTCAAAATCGGGTGATATTAATTTAAACAGAGGACTAAACTTTATCGGAGATATTGATTTAAGAAAGTTCCCTAAAAACTTTAGTAATTTTCTACATAAAAATTTAGGGATTACATACTTGGAATCTATGATTAGTTTCAATCCCACAGGACAAGTTAGCTTAACAGGTAATATTGCAAGTGATATGCAACTATTTTCCCGCCAACAATTTAAAGCTAATTTTAGTAACTTGCTCATGGAATTAAAAATTGATCCTGATTTAGAGCCAAACTTTGGATTAACTGGAAATTTAATTCTTCAAGGTTACGACCCTACCCAGGAAAAAGAACCTAAACTATTTCTTTCTGGTTCTCTCTCTCTCGAACCTGAATCTTTAACAGCATCTTTCTGTCAACAAAGTGAAAAATCCTGGCATAATCCCTATGGTTTGGCAGGAACTGAACTTCGCAATATCAGGTTTCAAGGAGGTGGAACATATTTACCTCCTTACTTTGATAATTTTGGCTTCATTGGTGATTTGAGATGGGAAAAAATAGATATTGAGGTAGCATTCCTCATAGATACTAATGATCCTGAGCGATTAGCTTTAGTTTTAACTCCCAATCAAGCCGTTAGTTTAATAGATTTGTGGCGCGGTCTAGTCAGTTCTTTTATTACCAAACAAGTAGGTTGTTCAATTGATTTAGTTAACAAAGCACTAGGTTTGTTAGAAAGTCTGGTAAATTTGACTATCGAATCAATTGATAGGGATAGAGACGGAAAAATTAACCCATTAATTAAGTATGTTCCCTTCCCGACGATGATTGCAGGCCAACCAATATCAGAAGGTTTAGAAATTAATGGCAAAGTCAATGCTTGGGGTCATGAAGCAATCTTATTCCTTGAAGGTGACAAAAGTTTAAATAATATTAGTGGTTCGTTAAAAGTTTTAGAAATAGATTTAGGATTTATCAAAATTAAGGGAACAGATGACGATAGCTTAGATTTAGCTTTAAACGTAACACCTAGTGAGCAGTATTTTCAGGGAGATGGCTATGTAGAGTTGTTTAATAATCAAATTGCAAATGTTGAATTTAAAATTACTTCTAGCAATGCTACCTTTAAAAACTTTGACTTGAGTTTAGCTAATTTATTGAGCATTGATGTTGATGACCTAACTATAGATATAAAATCTGGTTGTGGTAGTGGTTCAGGAAAGGTTTCAATTTTGGGTAATACTCTGCTAGGGATTACCTTTGATGTTAATCACAATAGTGTTAACCTGAAGAACCTTCAACTGAATTTAGCAAGTTTCTTAACTTTGACTATTCCTAATCTCACAGTTAATTTAAAGAATCAAAGCGCAACCGGAAAAACAAATATTATTGGTTTTAATCAATCTTTAGGTAAGGGTACGTTATCATTTAACCTTCAAGACGTTTTAATTAATGATGTAGCTCTTAATTTAGCCAATGTTCTCAAGCTAAATGTTCCTAAGTTTAAAGTAGATTTAATGAATAAAAAGATTTTTGGTTTAGGTGATATTACTCTCATGGGTAAACAATTCACATTACTAGGAATTAGTCTGAATGAGAGTGGATTTCAAGCCACAAGTAATTTTAACTTTGGCATTTTAGCTTTCAACGGTGCTACAGTTAATCTAGGCAAGGGAACTCATGGTAATATCAATAATTCTGCTAGTATTTCCGGGAATCTCAAGTTTTTAGGTTATACTTTTGCTAATATTACTGCTAGTGTAAATAGCAGTAAATTAACTGCATCAGGTAGTTTTAATTTTGCTGGTGTTCTCATCCTTAAAGGGATAAATAATCAAAGAAATGCCAAAATAATGCTGAAAAAATCTAAAAATGGATTTTATAATTCTGTTAGTATTATAGGTAGATTTTATCTGATGAACCGAGAGTTGACTTCAGTAAATGTGGATTTGAGAGACTTATTCAGCAAGCCCTAAGTATTCTTGCAAACAATGGCTCATAAAGCCCACCTTCCGCACCCTAACTGTCCTCAAATTAAATCTAGTTCTAATTTTGCCTGCGATTAACAAATTTGTTATTCGCACATAGGTCTTGACAGCTTTTTACACGAGAAAAGAATAAGTGCATTTGTCGAACTAACCAAGATTTTACCCGCCAAGCTGCCATGGAAAGGTTTTCTGTAGATGATTGTGAGGTTAATTCAGCACTGTGTTGATCATAGTGTAACCATTTGACTGGTAAGTGTCCCATCGGTGTCATCGGGGACAATTTGAAAGTTAGTTCTTCATATTCTAACCAGTTTCCCTCTTTTCGCCAACCAAGGCGATCGCCAAGTTTCTTTTCTGTTTCATAGTCTACTTGACCACCCATTTCGCTCCAAATAGTTTGTTGAATACTAAAGCCAAAATAACCATAACTATATTGTTCCCACAGTTGATCGATATTATGAATATCTTGACAAGGAAAATTATCAATATCTTGCTGATAAACTTCATTCCAATAATTCTTTTTCATGACTGTTAGCATTAATTTAGCGGTTTCAATATCAGCTTCTTGCCACCTGTGCTGCGCTAGAAGATCCCGTAATTGAGTATAATCAATATCTTGATTGCTGAAAAATTCTTTTGTCAAAGTAACATTATTATTCACCAATCCCATCAATCTTGTTTCTTTATCAGCAGATAGCGGAACGACAGTAGTAAAATTTATGTCTGCTATATTGAGCAAGTTTTCTTGGTCGGTGAATTGCTCAGATATATAGTTTGATATTAAATCAATACCTTGATCCAAAAAGACACTATTTTCGTTCAAATCAAAATTATGGATTTGCCAATCTAATAATTGAGATTGAATGAAAGCATCTTTTAATCTAGCTTTTCTTTCATAACTTGTTACCATAAAATTAAGAAAAGTATCAGAAATACCCTCCTTGACTTCAATGTGAGCTAAATTTGACTGATACTTTAAAACGTTATCTCCTAAATTTTTAATATCTCCGACAATTGCGTAAAAATATTCATCTATTTTGACGACTTCTTCTATTAATGATTGAAAGGGTCTAAAGTATGCTTGTAAAGAGGTTTCGAGATTGATGGCAGTATGGGCAATTTTGGCTATTTCTTGACGAATTTTCTGGGCTTTTCTTTGATATTCGTAAATTTCTTGATAGACTTCTAAGTCTTTAACTATTTTTTTGACTATTTCTTTTTGATTTTGTGTATCTTCGGCAATTCTTGTAATTCCTACGCTGATTAAACTGATTTTTTCCAACATTAAAAAGTAAGCATTACTCAAGAGTAACACTGCTTTAAAATTTTCTTTTTTCTCCCATCTTAGTTCATCTAGTATTGCCGGATTATGATGATTTTTAAGTTCTAAATTACTTCTTTCATCTTCTATTTTTTTTATTTCTAAATATTTTTGTTTGAATAATTTTTTCAAATCTTCCGTAAGGATTAATAAAAAATCATGATAACTATTCTTGTAATTTTCTAAAAAATCAATAATATGTGTATAGTCATTAATAAATAATTGGATTTCCTCAAGAATTTCTCCCTGGCTAATTTCTGATTTTCGCTTAATTAGTCCACCAAGATGATGATGATATCGCACACCCTCTTTAAATAAGGTTTGACGTTCTTGGATTTTTTTTTGAACTATTTTTACCCCGTTATTTTTCATTACGGGTACTTGATAGTTTTGGTTATAAATTGAAATACTTTTGTAAGTAATTAGTTGTTTCTGCTGTCTAGTTCGCATAAGCTTGATTATCAAAAGTATGAATATTTGTTAATCTTTTACCCATTTTAACACCTTTGAGTCTTTATTATAGCGGTAGGTAGAGCCATCCTGAGTAGTAATAGATTTACCTTTGCTGGCTTTACTTCTAACAGTACCAAGTGATGAATAGGTTGTTAATTTGTGCATTTCCTGATGAGAAAGCCCGACAATTTTATCTATATCTGTCGTGATTTGAGGATTTTCGGGAGAATTTATGGCTATTTCTGGTGGAGTTGAAGATTCATTGTTAGGTAAAATATCTATTGTGATTTGAGGATTTTCGGGAGAATTTATGGCTATTTCTGGTGGAGTTGAAGATTCATTGTTAGGTAAAATATCTGTCGTGATTTGAGGATTTTCGGGAGAATTTATGGCTATTTCTGGTGGAGTTGAAGATTCATTGTTAGGTAAAATATCTATTGTGACTTGAGGATTTTTGGGACCATTAGTGACTGTTTCTTTTACTTTCCGCTGCCGATAATCCTCCACAGTTACAAGTTGCCAACTAGAATCTTGTGAAAGTTCCAAAACCCAGTCATGATAATTAAACAAACTTTCTCGATGTCCTACACTAATAAAAGTTGTTTTCGTTGATTGTAATTGTTCATATAAATTTTCTTCATTATTCAAATCTAAAGCACTTGTGGCTTCATCTAAGATAGTGAAACTAGGACGAGTAACTAATAAGCGTGCAAAGGCAAGACGTTGTTGTTCTCCCAATGAGAGTATATTTTCCCAAGGAACTTCTGTATCAAAGCCATCTATACGACTAACTAAGTTTTGTAAATTAACTTGTTGTAAAATCTCTTTAAGTTCTGCATCGCTCATTTTGCGATTTGTATGCGGATAAAGTAACTGTTCGCGCAAAGTACCTAGAATTATATAAGGACGTTGGGGTAGGAATAAAACTTCTTCTAGGGGGGGTCTTACCAAACGACCAGTTCCCGCATTCCACAAACCAGCGATCGCCCTCAACAGGGAACTTTTACCTCGACCACTAGGCCCAACAATTAATAACCCCTCTCCAGGTTGAACACTCAAAGACAAATTTTCGACGATTACCTGTTCATAGTTGGGTGTTTGTAAAGTAACATTCTCAAAAGCTAAACGGTTTTCTTCTATTGTCTTAATTGTACTGACATTTTCTGGTAATTTGTTGACCGCTTCTAACGCATCTGACAATTCAACTAAACGTTCAACATAAATAGAAAATCTTCCTGAAGTTGCAAATTCTCTGATTAATTCGGCTATAGCATTGGCAAACAGATTACAAGCTAAACTAGCTTGAGCAATTTCCCCAAAATCAATTTCCCCTTTAATCTGTAAAGGTCCGAATACTATAAATGGAAATATTTGGATAATAGCCTGATATGCTCTGTTAAAAATATCCTGACTTCTTTCCCAATTAATCTTGCGTTTGGTATTTTGAATAATCTTATTAAATCTGCGCTGAATCATATTTAATTCTTGTTCTTCTCCTTGAAAGAAAGCTATTGATTCAGCATGATTACGAACATGAGTCAGACTATAAGTGTGGTCTGCCGTAAATTCGAGTCCCTCTTCTTGAATCTTATTTAATTGTTCAGCTAAATAAAGGGCAATTAAATTACCCGCTATAGTATAAACAAGCAGGGCAATTGCTACAAATTTAGAAAGGCTCCAGAGAATAATTAAAAAAGTTATCATTTCCAGGACTTTTTCTAAACAAGTCGCTGAAAAGCTGAGAGCATTTCTAGTCAAAGGTTCGATTTCTTGGGATATTTGTTGATCTGGATTACTAACATCAGATTGAAAGTTGATTTTATAGTAGGCACGATTACTTAAATATTTTGATAAAATTTGATGATTTAACCATTCATACCAATCAAGAGAAATTTGTTTTCTAACAAATCTAGAAAATCCTACTAAAAGTGTCACCAAAACCAGAGCAGCACCGTAAACCAATAATATATCAATAAATTTCTTTAAATCTTTTTCTTCAGTAATCACATCAAGCAAATAACGGCTAACAAAGCTATTAAAAGCAGTTACGCTTACAAGTGCGACAATTAATAATATGAGAAGAATCAGCATTCCCCATGTCCGCACTACATCTGAGAATGCTCTACCGTTGGCTTCTGTGGGATACCAATAAGGACCAATAACCGCTTTGACATTTTCCCAAAATCGGTTAGCAACTGGAGCAGAATTATTTGTGGCGGATTTATCAATAAAAGGTTTAGCTTGCATCTTAAAAAAATTATTTTAGTGTTTTGAGGTAGGGAACAGGGAACAGAAAAGACGGACTTGATACCCACTAAGTCTTGTATGGCTACAGCAAGCTATCAAAAATCAAATAGGAGTCCGATAGCATTCCATATTAATACTCAGGAGCAAAAAGCCAGACTAGCAATCCAGTATTGAGCTAATACTCTCCTGATTCTTTAAATATTCCGAATTCTGAGTCGTAAATTTTTACGATTGATTATTCAAAGATACCATCTTTCCATAGTTCTAAGACTTCGTTAGCTGTAAAGTAACATTCTTTTTCCATTGCCAGAGATTTGATGACGGAACGCATTTTTTCATACTGCTTTCTAGATTGAGGATTTTGCAGTTGTTTTTCAAATAGATATTGGAAATTACTGACTCCACTCCATTTGCCAAATACAACATCTATTTTGTTATGTGGAAATACTGCATAGCTCTTGGGATCACGAAACAAAGAATTAACATGAATACCTGATTCGTGGCGTTGTGCAGTTTGAGAGTAAGGAGATGCGGGACGAATCCCCAGTTGCTCAATATAATTAGTCACTGCGGCGATCGCATCATAGTTGATCCCCTCAACTTCAATGCCAAACCGGACTCGCAACCCATTTAACACCTGCTCAATGGCAACATTTCCGGCTCGTTCTCCAATCCCGCAAAACGTCCCCGATACTAAAGTCGCTCCCGCCATCAGAGACTGGAGAGTATTTTCCAGAGCCAACCCCATATCATTGTGGTAGTGTACCCCCAGTCCTACCCCAGTAGTGGATTGCAGCAAATCATGAATCCAGATATAACTCTTTTCTGGATTTAGCACCCCTACTGTATCACACAGTAAAAAGTTTTCAATATAAGGACTGCATGAGCGAATACATTCCACCAAAAAGTCAAAATCTGCTCTAGAAGCATCCTCCGCAGCAAAATTGACTCTGAGTCCGGCCACTTTTGTGGCATAGTGCAAATTTTCTACAATGACATTAATAGCATTCTGACGAATTCTATTGATGATTGCAGATGGGATATCATCATCAATTGTTTTTCCTTGGAATTCGCTCATGAGGCGAATTTCGGGATCTCGCAGAAACAGCAAACGATCAGAAACAGCATGAAACAAAATAATGCGCTTAACCCCGCAGTTCTTCGCATGATCAATATACTCTTTTCCCATCATCGTAGAAGCAGTGACAACACCATCCAATCCCTCTGATACTAATGTTTTAACTAGTTTAGCCTCCTGTTCATAAACATAGGGCATGATGCAAAGTTCATCAACTCCTGTTTGGGCAATCAGATGAGCCAGTTTGTGTTTGGTGGGATAAGAGAAAAAAATGCCTACTTGCTGTTCTCCATCCCGGAGGGTTTCGTCGGAAATTTTAATCGGAAGAGTTTGCATTGTTTTATACCAATTTAAAATTGAAAATCAAGAAAATTAGAATTAAGTCATCATTAACCGTAAGTTTGAAGTCAATATGTTTACATTGGGTTCATGAAGCATTTGACCGTGGGTTCCAGGTACAGATATCACCTTGACGTGATTTTGAGTGTATGCCTGCCATCCCCAGTCCGGTAAATCGTAATCAGTAAGCGTTTGGAGTTCTCGCACCAGTATTTCCGGCACGTCTTCAGCGCGGAATAAAACAATCGGGGCAGAAATGGGATGAGCAGGCTGATAATCTACGTAATTGAGCGTCTGTACTCTCATAATTTGCATATTAGTTTTAAGTAAATCAAGGCTGGCGTGTTCCGGTAGGACATTATGACGGTATAAATAATCTGCCGCCAAATCCCAACGGGCTTGGTCATCGCGTTGAGCCGCTAAATCAGCGTATTCTAAACCGAAAGAAACTCCTTTTAAAGCTTCGATTCGTTGGATTATTTGCCAAATCCAATCAATATCTGCTCTATTTTTGAAATGTTCCGGATTAGAAACCAATCCCGAATCCAAGATAGCTAGTAAACTCACCTTTTCACCTTGCTGCTCCAGTTGGGAAGCTATTTCAAAAGCGACACTACAACCGGAAGAGTACCCCAGCAATATATAAGGTCCTTGGGGTTGTTGTTGACGTAATTGGGCAATCAGTTGACTTGCGTGGTCAGCTACTGAGTGAGGAAGTATGCTCAGTCCGTCTCTTCCTGGTGCATCGAGTCCATAGACAGGATGTTCAGTGCCTAAATTGATTGCCAAATCTCGAAAATAGAAACCGTGTCCGTTGGAGCCAGATACGCAAAATAGGGGGGTGGCATCTCCTAGAGGCTGAATCGTTACTAAATCAGGATTTGACTCTTGAATCTCCCTATTACCTATGTGTTGTGCCAGTTGAGCAATAGTAGGATTCTGAAATAAACTTCTCAAGGCCAGTTGTTGTCCCAACTCTTGTTGCACAAGATTGAGTAATTTGACTGCCAATAAAGAATGGCCGCCCAAATCGAAAAAGTTATCATGAATGCCAATTTTTTGACGTTCAAGAAGAGCAGACCAAATTTGCGCTAATTGTGCTTCGACTTTGTGGCGCGGGGGTGTGTATGCAGCTTGAATGCTAATATTAGGAACAGGTAAAGCTTTACGGTCAATTTTGCCATTGGGAGTTAAAGGTAACTTGTTCAATACGACAATTTGAGCAGGAATCATGTAATCAGGTAAACTGGATTTGAGATATTTTTTCAAATCATTGCAAAAATCATCATCAATTCCCGTTACATAAGCAATTAAACTTTGGTTATTCTCAGTTTTATTTACAGTTACAACAGCTTCTTTAACTAATGGATATTGTAATAAAAGTGATTCAATTTCCCCTAATTCAATCCTAAAACCCCGTAATTTTACCTGCTCATCCATGCGTCCTAGATATTCTAAATTGCCATCATCTCTCCATCTTGCTAAATCCCCAGTTTTATAAATTCGCTCAACTTGACTGAATAATTCCACTTCAATAAATTTTTCGGCAGTAGTTTCAGGACGATTCAGATAACCTCTAGCTAAACCCACACCCGCAATGCACAATTCACCAGGAATACCAGGGGGTAATGGTTGATGATGTCTATCTAAAATGTAAGTGCGGAGATTAGATAACGGTTGACCAATTAGTGGTTTTTTCCCATCGGGTTGACAAACAGCTATACTGGTACAAACTGTAGATTCTGTTGGTCCATAACCATTAAAAAAACTTCTTCCTTTTGCCCAACGGTTAACTAATTCTTTGGAGCAAACTTCACCAGCAGTAATTAAAATTTGCAAATCAGGTAAGGTGGCTTGAGGTAACAAAGATAAAACTGAAGGTGGGATAGTAAGATGAGTAATTTTGTGTTCAGTTAAAAAGTCAATCAGTTCTTGACTAGGTAACAAGGTTTCTTTTTTTGTTAGATACAAACAAGCACCTGCGGAAAGAGTAGGAGCAATTTCCCAAATGGAAGCATCAAAACTGAAATTAGCAAACTGTAATACACGACTTTGGGATTGAATTTGCAAAATTTCATCAACTGCCAAAATTAAATTTACCAGTCCTCGATGTTCAATCATTACCCCTTTGGGTTTTCCCGTTGAACCAGAGGTATAAATAACATAAGCTAAATTATCGCAATTGAAGGTGTTCACTGAGCGAAGTCGAAGTGTTGATAATTGACAATTGACAATTGGTGATGGGTATTTGTCTAGTTCTGCATCTAAATAAATAACTTTAACAGGATTTTCTAAACTATCTAAAGGCAATTTATGTACTACAAAACTTTGAGTTAATAAAACCGATATCCGCGAATCTTCTAGCATGAACTTGATTCTTTCTGGGGGATAATTAGGATCAATCGGTACATAAGCACCACCAGCTTTAAGAATACCCAAAACACCAATGATCATTTCTAAAGAACGTTCAACACTAATACCAATTAATGTATCTGTTTGAATCTGGTAATTTTCAATTAAATAATCAGCTAATTGCTCGGCTTTTTCATTTAATTGTTGATAAGTTAGACTTTCCGATTCAAAAACTACAGCAATATTATGAGGATTTTTGGCAACTTGTTCTGCAAATAAATCAACAAAAGTTTTATCTTGAGGATAATCAGTTTGAGTTTGATTCCAGCGTTGTATTTGTAGCAGTTCCGTTGCTGTGATCAAAGGCAAAGTATTGATTGATTGGTGAGGATGATCAATAATTCCCTTCAGCAGCACTTCAAAGTGTTCTGCCATCCCTTTGATAGTACCCTCTTTAAATAGATCCGTAGCATATTCCCAAGAGCAATTTAACTGATGATCATCTTCCATCACCATCAGGGTTAAGTCAAACTTAGCGATCGCACCCTTGACTCCCAGCAATTCAGTATCTAACCCTGATAAATCCAAATCTGGACTAGCATTATTTTCCAGGGTAAACATGACCTGGAATAAAGGGTTATAGCTCATACTGCGTTCTGGTCGTAACTTTTCTACCAGCACATCAAAGGGAACGTCTTGATGAACATAAGCATCTAAACAAGTTTGGCGGGTTTGTTGTAAAAACTCAATAAAACTTAGCTCTAGTTTGATTTGCTGACGCATAACCAAAGTATTGACAAAAAAGCCAATTAACCCTTCAGTTTGGCTATGGGTGCGGTTAGCAATGGGAGAACCAATACATAAGTCTTCTTGCCGACTGTAACGAGATAGTAAAATGCTCAAAGTAGCCAACAAGGTCATATATAAACTTACGCCTTGCTGTTGGCTAAAAGCATTAACAGCAGCAGTTAATTCCGGTGTAAGAGCATAGATATAGCGATCGCCTCTGTAACTTTGCTGTGCTGGACGGGGATAATCTGTAGGTAATTCCAGTAATGGGGAAGCATCACCTAGTTGATGTTTCCAGTAATTAATCTGCTTTTCTAATACTTCTCCTTGTAACCAGTGGCGTTGCCAAGTTGCATAGTCACTGTATTGAATCGGTAAAGGAGCAAAATTCGGGGTCTTACCTTGAGAATAAGCAGTATAAGCCTGCCATAACTCCCGCAAAAATACTCCCATTGACCAGCCATCACTGATAATGTGGTGCATATTGATAGCCAAGACAGATTTTTGCTCCCTTCGGCTTCGCTCAGGATAAACCTCCAATTGCAGCAGTTTAGCTTTAAACAAAGGGCCAGTATTTAAGTCCAAGTGTTGTTGTGCATGAGCGTCAATTAAATCTTGGATATTTGGGCATTGGGTATCTAAATCAAGCTCTCCCTTGTTCCCACTCCCTAATTCCCGGCAATCTTGTACCGTTAAAACTGCGATTTCGTCTAAACTGCGAATGGCAACTTGTGGTTGTCCGGCAACTGTGGGAAAATACATCCTCAGACTCTCGTGCCGATTCAGCAGATCAGCCAAACTAGAATGTAGGGCATCAATATTCAGGTTGCCGTTCAGTTGTAAAGCGATCGGCATATTGTAAGTAGCTGATGACCCTTGGAGTTGTGCTAATAGCCAGAGACGTTGTTGAGCAAAGGACAGAAGCTTGGGAGAGTCAGCGCTTAAAGCCGGAATTTCCGCTGTAGAAACAGCTTGTGTTTTAGCAGCTTTCAAGAAAGCGAGAATATCTGCCTTCTGGTCTTGAATTTCCTGCTTGAGTTCAGCAGTGAGGGCGTTTTTGCTAGTACGAATCCGTAACTTATCATCTTCAGCCCAAATTCGGCAGCCCATGTTCTGCAAACGCAGCATTAAAGAAACTATTTGCTGATTTTGTGTCATGGTCATAGTTCAATTTCCTCTTCGTCTGAGTTTAAAGGTTGTATATCTGTGGTTGTCGAATTAACCCAAATGCAGCTATCTATATAATTTGCCAAGTCAATGATAGTAGGAGACTCAAATACTTGACGCAGTGGCAGTTCTACTTTGAAAGTGTCACGAATGCGGTAGCAAAGTTGGGTAGCTAATAAAGAATGTCCTCCCAAGTTGAAGAAGTTATCTTGTCGGGCTATGACCTCATATTTCAATAACTTCGCCCAAAGTTGAGCCAGCAATTTTTCGGTCTCCGTTACAGGCAACTCAATATCTGTGACTGCAACTTTTGGATCTGGTGCAGGTAAAGCTTTTCTGTCTACTTTACCATTATGTGTCAGTGGCAGTTTGTCCAAAACAACAAAATGACTGGGAATCATATAATCAGGCAGGGTTTTCTCTAAAAAGTCCCGCCATTCTGCTAATAAAGCTGGATCAATTTGATTGGTGCGATATTGCAACGGTTGATTAGCGTAATTTTGCCAAGGTTTCAGCCGCCAATTGCCTTTTGTCGCAAATCTTGGGATTTTGTCTTCTTCAAAGATATGCCGTTGAAAAACAACATCGTAATCAGAAAATCCTGTGGAGCTATATTGGATAAAAGCCTTATAGGGCAAATCTCGCGCTAAATTTCGGAATGCTTCCGGTTCTATCCCTGATTTGACTTGGGCAATTGCCGCTTTTAAATCTGTGACAGTACCATCTAATTGAGGAATTTGTGCTAACAACGCCATTTCTGGAGTTAGACGTGCATTAGGAATACTCTTAATCCCTAGTAAATCTGGTTGCTCGGTTGTTAAAATTCTCTCAATTGTTGCCAGATTTAACTGTTGTTCTTGCCAATCTAAGCATTGAGGTTGAGTTAGGGGAATATCTACTTGATCTAAATGTAAAACAACATCATAACGAAAACGACTCATTTCCGTATGACTGTAACCCCGTTTTAATTCAATTTGGACGTGACTAATCCGAGAAAATCTTTGCTTGAGAGCGATAAAGAAATCAGGGTCAATCAGCAATTCTTCTTCCGTGCGAATCCTGTTTTGAATTTTTTGGCGCAAGTCCTGAATTGATAAGTCATCAGGGGCGCGATAAAATTCTGTGGTGGTGTGGAAAGCTGATAATAAATGGAGATTTCGCACGTCCCCAATCAATATTTTTCCTTGATGGCTCACAGTTTTGATTGCCCCTGCAATTACTGACAACAAGTAATCTAAAGAAGGGAAATACTGAATTACAGAATTAATGATTACCAAGTCATAAACATTGGATTCAATGCCATCAAACTGGTTAGCAGCACTTTGTTTTAAAGTAACTTTATTTTGGAGAGATTGCTGTTTGAGATGTTGTTCAATATACTGCAATCCGCTCGATGCAAAATCTGTACCTAAATAATGTTGACAATGGGATGCAACTTTAAATAATAACATCCCTGTTCCGCAACCAATTTCCCAAACTCGTTTGGGTGCAAGTTCTAAAATTTGCTCAACTGTTGTATCACGCCATTCTTGCATGGCTGATCGCAAAATTGGCTCTCCTGTGTAGCTATCTTTCCAACCTGCAAGATTCAAAGTTGGATCATCGGTTGGTGTTGTTTGTTGAGTGTAGCTATCATTAAAAACTTGTTCCCACAATTCTACCTGTTCACTTTGGCTGGTATAGTCGCCTTCTGTTGTGGGGACAACATAAGTAACTAGACGTTGATAGCGAAGCTCTCCGTAGGAATCGTGTTCGCTGTCTTCCCGCACCAAAACAACCGCTTCCTGAATTTTGGGGTGTTTGAGTAAAGATGCTTCAATTTCACCTAATTCAATCCGGAAACCCCGCAATTTGACTTGATGATCGATCCGTCCTAAGTATTGTAAATTACCGTCAGGTAGCCATCGGGCTAAATCACCAGTTTTATAAATTCGCTCAGTTTTACCGAATAATTCCAATGTGATAAATTTTTCGGCAGTTAAATCGGGACGATGCAAATAGCCCTGTGCTAAACCTGCACCCCCAATGCACAGTTCCCCAGGAATACCGGGGGGCAGGGGTTGATTAGCATGATCTAAAATATAGATGCGAGTGTTGGCGATCGCTTTGCCAATGGTAGGTTCGTGCTGGGCATTTTTGGCAACTTTCGTAAATGTTGAATAAGTTGTGTCCTCAGAAGGTCCATAGAGATTATAAACTTCTTGTACAGATGTATTTTGATATAAAGCTTGTACCAAGTTATTTCTTAAGGGTTCACCCGCTAAATTAATAACCTGTACACTGGACGGAATTACATTCATATTCAGGAGTTCAGCCGCCGCACTCGGTACAGTATTAATCAAAGTTATCGGGATCGAACTCTGATGTGCTTGCTCAATGTAGAGCGCATTTTCCACCAAAATTACACTCCCCCCTTGAGTCAGGGGGACAAAAATTTCAAAAATGGAGAGATCAAAACAGATTGAAGTTGATGCTAAAACACCTGCAAGCTGTTCTGTACTAAAGACTGAATGCGCCCAGTTTACAAATGCTACCGCACTAGCATGGGCAATAGCAACGCCCTTAGGTTTGCCTGTAGAACCAGAAGTATAAATTACATAAGCTAAGTCATCAAAACGAATGAATTTTTGAGGATTCTCTGTTGGGCTATCGCTCCAGGTGGGTTGATCTAAAAATACTAATTGGCAGGTACTTTTGAGTTTTTCTAAGGGAAGTTGCTGTGGCAGAGATTTCGTTGTCAGTAATACCGCAGCATTACTATCTTCGAGCATTAAATGAATGCGTTCTTGGGGATAACTCGGATCAATTGGTAGGTATGTACCACCTGCTTTGAGGATCGCAAATATGCCGATCAGCATTTCCAGTGATCGCTCCATGCAAATCGCCATCAATGGGGGATCAGATAATTGTTGCTGACTTTTGAGTTGCAATAAATAATCTGCTAATTGATTTGCTTTTTGATTGAGTTCTTGATAACTCAAGCTTTGATCTACCGACACTACTGCAATTTGAGCGGGCGTTTTTGCAGCCTGATTTTCAAACAAACTCACCAAAGTATGGTTTTGAGGGTAATCTGTCTCAGTTTGATTCCAAACTTGCAGTTGTTGGATTTCTGCGGGGGTGATGATGGGTAGCTGATAAATCGGTTGTTGGGAATTTTGAACTATTGCTGTGAGCAAAACTTCAAAATGTGCCGCCATGCGCCTAATGGTTGAGGCCGCAAATAAATCTGTGGCATATTCCCACATACAGTGTAGTTGCTCGTCTCTTTCGCTCAAATCCAGCAGGATATCAAACTTGGCAAATGGGAAACTTTGTTCTAAGTATTGAATCTCCAGCCCTGGTAAATGAACCTTCGCCCCTGCTCCAACCGCATTTTGCAACACCATCATCACTTGGAACAAGGGATTGTGGCTGAGACTGCGTTCTGGTTGTAACTTTTCAACTAAATACTCAAAAGGAATGTCTTGATGAGCATAAGCATCTAAGCAAGTTTGGCGAGTTTGTTGCAGTAACTCACTAAAGCTTTGCTCTGACTTGATTTTGCTTCGCAATACTAAGGTATTGACAAAAAAGCCAATTAACCCTTCTGTATAGCTATGGGTGCGATTAGCGATCGCAGAACCAACACATAAATCCTCTTGGCGGCTGTAACGGGATAGTAAGATATTAAAAGCAGTCAACAGGGTCATAAATAAACTCACCCCTTGTTGTTGACTAATAGCTTTAAGTTTCTGAGTCAGTTCTTTGCTCAAAGAAAATTCTTCACGCTCACCTTGGTAACTTTGTTGCGCTGGACGGAGATAATCAGTGGGTAATTCCAGCAAGCGAGGCGCATCCCCTAGCTGTTGTTGCCAATAATTTTCTTGAGTTAATAAGGTTTCCCCTTGTAACCAACTGCGCTGCCAAGCTGCAAAATCACTATATTGAATCGCTAATGGTGACAAGTTCGGCACAGAACCCGCAGCATAAGCAGTATAAGCTTGTTCCCATTCCCGCTTAAATAATCCCATGGACCAGCCATCACTAATAATGTGGTGCATATTAATCAGCAGGACATTTTTCTGCTCACTCAGTTGCAGCAGTTTCGCTTTGAACAGCGGACCAGTATTTAAGTCAAAGGATTTTTGAGCGTGAAGATCAGATAAATGTTGCACAGTTTCCCCTTGAGTTTGGGCAGGGAGTGCTTGTAAGTCGGCAATTTCTAATACTTCTATATCTTCGACATTTTTAACTACTACTTGGGGTTCTCCCTCCAAAGTAGGGAAATAAGAGCGTAGACTGCTATGCCGTTCTAGCAGATAAGTTAAACTTTGCCGCATAGCTTCTAAATTTAGGTTGCCATCTAGTTGAAAGGCCACTGGCATATTATAGGTAGAAGAAGTTCCTTTCGCTTCCAGTTGAGCGATAAACCAAAGTCTTGATTGGGCAAAAGACGGAGTTTTTGGTTCATTTTCTGACTGGGGTGAAATGGGAGGTAAAGCAACACTCGCAGATGCTTTATCAATTTGCCTCGCTAACTCAGATAAAATGTTTTGCTCAAATATCTTACGAACAGGTACTTCTACCCCGAAAATATCACGAATTCGGGTAACTAATTGAGTAGCTAACAGGGAATGTCCACCTAATTCAAAGAAGTTATCAGAACGACCAACAGATTTAACTTTTAATAAACCTTGCCATAAACTAGCCAGTAGTTCTTCTGTGGGAGTGACTGGTGTTTCCAAGTTAGTAGAAATGCCTGTATTTGGTGCTGGCAATGCTCGGCGATCTAGTTTACCGTTAGCAGTCAGAGGCAACTGCTCCAATACCATAATCTGGCTAGGGAGCATATAATTTGGCAAACTATTTTTCAGATATTCCTTGACTTCACTTTCTAAATTGACGGATTTTTCTACTTCTGTAATATAAGCTATTAATCTGGGATTACTATCAATTTCATACAAAATGACAACAGCTTCTTGAACTAATGGATGTTGTAATAACAGTGATTCAATTTCTCCGAGTTCAATTCTAAAACCCCGTAATTTTACTTGCTCATCAATCCGACCCAAATATTCTAAATTACCCTTAGCATTCCATTTTGCTAAATCACCAGTTTTATAAATGCGCTCAGTTTTACCGAATAAATCAATTTCCATAAATTTTTCGGCTGTAATTTCAGGACGATTGAGATAACCTCTAGCTAAACCAACCCCAGAAATACATAATTCTCCTGGTATTCCTGGAGGTAATAGTTGATTGTTTGCATCTAAAATATAGATATTAGCATTAGGTATTGGTTTACCAATTGCTGGTTTTTCGCCATTGGGTTGACAAAGATAAATAGCTGCCGTCACAGTAGATTCTGTTGGACCGTAGCAATTATATAAATGTTGTTCTCTTCCCCATTGACTTACTAATTCAGCCGGACAAGCCTCTCCTCCAACAGTTAAACATTGTAAATCAGGGAAACTCGCCTTTGGTAAGACAGATAAAGCTGAAGGTGATAAAAAGCCGTGAGTAATTTTGTGTTCAGTTAAAAAGTTAACTAAGCTTTGACCAGGTAACAAAGTATCTTTATTGCCTAAATATAAACAAGCACCTGCTGATAAAGCAGTCGCAATTTCACCAATAGATAAATCAAAACTAAAAGACCCAAATTGCAGTAAGTGGCTGTAATTTTGAACTTGAAAAGTTGTAGTCCAGGCTAAAGCTAGATTGACAATTGCCCGATGTTCAATCATTACCCCCTTGGGTTGTCCTGTTGAACCGGAAGTATAAATAACATAGGCTAAATTATCAGGCTGGCTTTGAGAATGAGGATTATCTGTTGTTTCTTGAGCAAAATTTTCTGGATCTAAACAAATAACTTGAACAGAATTTTCTAAATTATCTAAAGGTAATTGCTCTAATAAAAAACTTTGTGTTAGTAATACCGATATCTCGGAGTCTGCTAACATAAACTGAATCCGTTCTTGGGGATAATTGGGATCAATTGGTACATAAGCACCACCAGACTTGAGGATACCAAGTACACCAATAATCATTTCTAAAGAACGTTCAACAGCAATACCAATTAATTTATCTGGTTGAATTTGGTGATTTTTTAGTAAATAATTAGCTAATTGATTGGCTTTTTTATTCAATTGTTGATAAGTTAGCTGCTGAGATTCAAAAACTACAGCAATATGATCAGGATTTTTAATAACTTGTTGTTCAAATAAGTCCACTAAAGTCTGATCGCGGGGGTATGATGTTTGAGTTTGGTTCCAATTTTGTAGTTGCTGAATTTCTGTTTCTGTCAGCAAGGATAGAGTATTAATTGGTTTATTTGGATGATCAATAATTTGCTTCAGTAGAACTTCAAAATGTCCCACCATTCGTTGGATTGTTTCAGATTCAAATAAATCAGTCGTATATTCCCATTCTCCTGTTAAACCTTGCGGTGTTTCTCGGAAAATTAACGACAAATCCAACAAAGTCGTTGTATTTTCCCATGTAAATGGGGTCAGGGTTAATCCATTGGTTGACAATATTTCTTGAGTTTCATTTTGAAAACCAAAAACAACTTGAAATAGGGGATGATGAGAAAGCGATCGCTCTAATCCCAGTTCATCAACCAGTTTTTCAAAGGGCAAATCCTGATGATCATAAGCATCCAGAGTTACTTGTTTGACTCGTTCCAGTAATTCTTTAAAAGTTGGATTCCCTTGTAGATTAGTTCGCAATGCTAGAGTATTGACAAAAAAGCCAATTAGTGACTCTGTTTCCTGGCGGTTACGATTAGCGATCGCTGAACCAACTACAATATCCTCTTGTCCAGTGTAGCGTGAAAGTAAGAGCGTAAATACTGTCAATAAAGTCATAAACAGAGTTGTTCCTGACTGTTGACTTAAATGCTTCAACTGCTGAGTTACATCCTGATCAAGTTGCAAAAACTCACTACTTCCCCGATAGGTTTGCGTGGACGGGCGGGGTCGGTCTGTCGGCAATTCTAACAGCGGCGGAACTGCGGCTAATTGTTTTTGCCAGTAATTGAGTTGATTTTGCAAAACATCGCCCTGTAGCCATTGTCTTTGCCAGTGGGCAAAATCCGCATATTGCAGCGATAATTCTGGCAGGGGAGAGGATTCTTGTCTACAAAAGGCAGTATAAAGGGTGAACAATTCCTGACGGAAGATTCCCATTGACCAACCATCACAAACAATGTGATGAATGACAAGCAACAATAAATGGGATTGGTCAGCTAGTTGCAACAACTTTACCCGCAGCAAAGGCGCATTTGATAAATCAAAGGACTGTTGTAATTCTGTTGTAGCTAAATGCTGGGCTTTGCTTAACTGATCTTCTGCTGTTAATTGTCGCCAGTCCAGCACTTGCATTTTCATTTGAGGATGAGGATGAATCACCTGTATAGGTGACTCATTGATCACACAAAAATTAGTACGTAATACTTCATGACGGTGGACAATTGCTGTTATAGCTTGTTCTAAAGCATTGATATTCAGCAATCCGCTAATTTGCCAGAAAAATGGGACATTATAGACGCAGTTTTCGCCTTCTAGTTGGTCAATAAACCACAGTCTTTGTTGAGCAAAAGAAAGAGGCAAAAATTGATCCCTTGATACTGGTGTAAGCTGTGGAGATTGTTGTTGTTTTTTTAGTTTTTGTAAGACTAATTCTCGCTTTTCTGGTGAAAGATTTTCCAGCCGTTTTAGTAAATCGCTCATATAAGTAAGTAGGGTTTGCTGAAAAAGTTGTCTGTGAGGGCTAGGAGTCAGGAGTCAGGAGTCAGGAGTCAGAAATCAGGAGGAAGAATTAGAAGAAGAGAAGAATAGTATTGAATTTGGTCAAGTGATAGGCTTTACTGTCACTTATACTGCTGGTCGAAAAAAGTAGCTGCGTCGAGTTTTAAATTTGCCATTTGCAAAAGAATACACATCAGCAAAACGCTCATTAATTTGAGAGCCATTTTTATTGATACCAATAAACTGCCCCCAGCAAGAACCCCAATTATTGTCAATTACAATATGTTCAATGCGATGTTCACCAGAGGCAATAATTCTCTCATGCTGATAAAAATTGAGTAATTCATCAAGTCCCATAAAAGGCTGATAACCGGGACATTCATAGATAATACTTTGATCAAAGCACTGCAATAATAAATTCCAATCACGGGAATCAACCGCAGTAAATAAAGTCTTAATTAATTGCTGTTCGGTAGCAATATTGGACAATGTGATATTCGACATATTTTCGCTCCTGGTGATCTGGTATTTAGTATCATCAAATTGCTAAATTAAATTATCAAATAAATTATCAAATAAATTATCAAAACATTAATGCTTGTGTTACCTCTTCATCTGATAACCCATCAACTTCGCCTAAAATCTGGGCTAGGGCATCATTTTCTGCTTGTTCAATTTGTTGTTCCATAACCTTGTGGGCAAGTTCAGCAATTGTGGGATTCTCAAATAAATAACGTAAAGGAAAATCTAGAGAAAAGGCTTCTCTTAATCGAGAAATCACTTGAGTAGCGAGTAAAGAATGTCCTCCTAACTCAAAAAAGTTATCATAAATTCCCACCTGTTTTAATTTCAAAACTTCAGTCCAAATTGTGGCTAATTCTTGTTCTGTAGCCGTGCGAGGCAGCACAAAATCAACCTCTACATTTCTTTGGAAACCTTCGGGAATAGGCAAACCAAGGCGGTTGACTTTACCATTAGGAGTGAGGGGAAATGCTGATAAAACTACGAAAGCAGTAGGTATCATGTAATCTGGTAGCTTTTCCTTGAGGAAATTTCGGAAGCTGCTAGAAGTAGGTGAATTATCCTTCGTAACCAAATAGGCTACTAGGAATTTCTTCCCTGACTCATCTTCCCGTGCAATAACTAGAACTTGTTTGATGTCAGGATTTTGAATCAAAACTGCCTCAATTTCTGCCAATTCAATCCGAAAACCGCGAATTTTTACTTGGGTATCAATTCGACCGATAAATTCTAGATTTCCATTAGGTAGACGGCGGACTAAATCTCCGGTTTTGTAAAGGGTATCTCCTTGAATAAAGGGATTAGGAATAAACTTTTCACTGGTTAATACGGGCTGATTTAAGTAACCCCTCGCAACACTCGCACCACCCACATAAAGTTCACCAGGGATACCAATTGGCACTCGATGTAAATTTTCATCTAATATGTAAACTGTGCGATCGCCAATGGGTTTACCAATAGGAATAGAATGGATATTTTCAGTAATTTGTTTGGGAATGGCATAACAACAGGTAAATACGGTACATTCTGAAGGTCCATAACCGTTAATTATTTGCGTTTCTGGCAAGATTTCTAAAGCGCGACGAACATGATCTACAGAAATAGATTCTCCCCCAATGAGTAGTTGTTTAACTCCCGATAACCCTTGTGGCATTGTATCAATCATCAGATTGAAGAAAGCGGAAGTTAGCCAAAGGATATTAATTCCTTGTTCTTGGATAATGCGGGTTAAGCCTGCTGGTGTGGGAATTTTCTCTGGATAAAGCACACAACGTCCACCGTAAAGTAATGATGGCCAAAGTTCTAGCGTCAGTGCATCCCAAGAAATTGATGAATGTTGTAGCCAAATTTTTTCGGCATCAAGGTGAACGTAATCAACTTCAAACATAAAACCCATGAAGCTACGATGAGGAACTTCTGTACCTTTTGGTGTTCCTGTCGAGCCGGAGGTATAAATGATATAAGCTAAATTTTCTGGATTAACTTCACTGTTTAAATTGTCTTGTTTGTATTGGGCAATAATTCCCCAATCTGTGTCAAGATTCACCACAGTTTGATTATTCAGTGGTAGTCCATTTTGTAAATGAGTTTGTGTTAGTAAGATCGGTGTTTGTACATCTGCCACCATGAACTCTAATCTTTCGGGAGGATAAGCTGGATCTAGGGTAAAATAAGCCCCACCAGCTTTGAGAATGGCCAGAATACCGATGACCATTTCTAGGGAACGCTCAACACAAATTCCCACTCGGACTTCGGGTTTAACTCCCAGTGATTGCAAATAATGGGCTAATTGATTGGCGCGGTTATTTAATTCTCGATAAGTTAAATGTTGTTGTTCATATATAATTGCTACTGCATCAGGGCTTTTTTCTACCTGTTCTTCAAATAAAACATGAACACATTTGTAATTAATAGTATTTGTTGCTTGTTGATTTTCTAGCAGCATTAATTCTTCTGCTTCGGCTGCACTCATTAGAGATAAGTCAGAAATATTTTGTTGTAAATTAGCTGCCATTCCTGTTAGCAATGTCAGGAAATGTCCAATCATGCGAGCAATTTTCTTGTCGTCGAAGCAGCTAGTATCATAAACAATTCTGCCAGCTAATTGCAAACCAGGATTAATAACTATCGTCAGCGGATAATTTGTGCGTTCAAAACAACTAATATGACTAATTTCTAAAGTTTTTTTGGTTTCTTGTGGGGCAGAATCTAATGGATAATTTTCAAAGACTAAAAGACTGGCAAATAGTGGCAATCCGGGGAAAATATCACTCTGATTTTGAATTTCTGCGAGGGAACAATAAGCATACTGTTCTTGTTCTAATGCTTGGATTTGTAATTGCTTGAGCCAGGGTAATAATTCTGTCTTGTTGGTAACTTTGACTCGGATGGGGAGAGTGTTAATTAATAGTCCTACCATTGAGTCTACTTGCTCCAGGGTCGGTGGACGACCGGATACAGTTGCACCAAAGATGACATCACTTTCCCCACTGTAGCGGGAAATTAATAACCCATAAGCTCCCTGTACCAAATTATTCAAGGTTAAATGGTGCTGTCTGGCCATACCTTGTAATTTTTCAGTGACAGTTGGCGATAATTGGAAATGCTGCTCATGATATGTTCCCTCTCCCCTATTTCCTCCCAAAAAGGTCGGAGTTTCAAAACCCTGGAGAGTTGTTTGCCAAAATCTCTTGGCTTGATCAATATCCTGTTGTTGTAACCAATCAATATATTCTCGATAGGGACGAACAGGTTGGAGGCGTAAATGTTCCCCTCGCTGCTGTGCTTCATAGAAAGCTAAAACTTCTTTGAGGATAATCTGCATTGACCAGCCATCAAATAGGATATGATGATGACTCCAAATAAGTTGATAGGTCTGCTCTGTTAATTGGATGAGGGTGAAGCGCATTAAGGGAGCAATACTCAGATCAAATCCTTTTTGGCGATCGCTTAACAAAAAATTCTCTAAGTTATTTTGTTGTTCATCAGCTGTGAAATTTCGCCAGTCTATTTTCATCCATGGGATATCCACTTGCTTACTTACCATTTGCAAGGGCTTTTCTATCTCCTCCCAATAAAAAGAACTGCGTAATACTGAGTGTCTCGCCACAACTTGTTCCCAAGCTTTTTGGAACGCGGGAAAGTTCAATTCTCCAGAGAGGATACAAAGCAACTGCTCAAAATAAACTTCTGATTCGGGTGCATAAAGGGTATGAAACAACATCCCTTGTTGCATGGGCGAAAGTTCATAAAGGTCTTGGATATTTTGCATGAAATTACCTCTGAATTGGGAATTGGGAATTGGGAATTAGTTGATGATAGCTACTTGGGTTTGTTTTTGTTAATTTTGAATAGGAATTTATCTAGCTGTTGTTGATTGAGTTTGGCTGCTGAAAAATCCGCGGGAGTATAGCTTTGAGACTCCGTTAATTGACAGTGATTTATTAGGTTTTTTAATGCTTCTATAAATCCTAAAGCTAACTTTTTAATGGTGTCTTGCTTGTGAATTTTCTGACTATAAGCCCAAGTCATTTCCAGTTTTCCTCCACGAATAAAACCACTGATGCCTAATAAATGACTACGTTGATTGAGTAAGCTTTGTTCAGCTTTAAATTCTTTAGCCAAACCCAAGGATTCAGAGGCTTTCAGCACTTGATCGAATTGACCAAGATAGTTAAAACTGATTTGTGCTGATGGTAGTGACTGTAATTTTTCGCGGATTGTGCTGTTTTCCTGCAAATATCGCAATACACCATAACCAATTCCTCGGTTGGGAATCTGCCGCAGTTGTTCTTTAACAAACTTTAAAGCGTTTCCTGGATGGTCAATTTCTTGTAGTTGTAACCTCACGGGGAATAATGTCGTAAACCAACCGACAGTGCGCGATAAATCTACATCCTCAAATAAGTCTTCCCTGCCATGTCCTTCCAAATCAATTAGTAAAGAACTTTCTCCTGTCCATTGGGCAAAACTTTGCACTAGGGCAGTCAACAGTACATCATTTATTTGAGTATTGTAGGCAGAGGGTACATCTTGTAAGAGGGCGCGGGTTTGTTCTTCATTTAAAGCCAGTGACACAGACGCGGTTGAGGCTACAGTGTTATTTTCTTGATCTGAAGGATAGTCTACTGGTAAAGCTGTGACTTGAATGCTAGATTGATTTAGCCAGTAATCCAACTCTTTGATAGCCTCGATTTGGGCATATTCTGTGAGGCGATCGCTCCAATATTGCCAGGAAGTTGTCTTTGGTGGTAATTTGATAACTTCATTGCGGCTAATTTGTTGGTAAACAGTAGTTAGATCTTCTATTAAAATCCGCCATGACACAGCATCAACGGCTAAATGATGAATAATAAATAGCAAATAACTGGGTTGATTTTTGCCTAATTGAAATAAAGCGACTTGTGCTATTACCCCCGTAGATAAATCCAGACTAGCCTGAAGTTCAGCATCAGTCGCTTTTATTGCTGTTTGCTGTTCTGCTGGTGATAGGTGGGACAAATCAAAGATCCTCAATGGCAAAGATTCTGGGCGTTGCTGATTAAGGGTATGAATTTTAGTCTCACGCAAAGGCGCAAAGACGCAAAGGTAAGAGTTGTAAAGGTTCAATTTGGGAATTTCATACCTCAATATGGCTACGCCAGATTCTGGAAGTGTAGCGTTAATTTGTTGCCACTGTCCCCCTTCCTGTACAAACCGCAGCCGTAAAGCATCGTGATGTCCTAACAGTTGTTGTAATGCTGACTGCAATAACTCAGGTTGCAAGTCTGATGGCACTTCTAGCAGTGCTGACTGGTTAAAATAATTAGGTCTGGGTAATTTCTGCTCGAAAAACCAATTTTGAATAGGTGTCAACCTTACAGCACCAGTTACTAAACCTTGTTCAGCATTGATTTGGCGAGTGATACCCGCTACAGCCGCTAATTCGGCAATGGTTTGATACTTAAATAGCTGTTTAGCAGCAATTTGAATACCTGCTTGATTAGCTTTGGAAATTAACTGAATGCTGAGAATCGAGTCTCCACCCAGTTCAAAAAAGTTATCGTGGATGCCAACTTTTCCTATTCTGAGAACTTCCGACCAAATCGCCACTAATTTCTCTTCTATAACTGTACGAGGAGCAATAAATTTATCTTCGACATGATGAGAAAAATCGGGGGTTGGGAGAGCGCGATAATCTACTTTGCCGTTGGCAGTTATGGGGAGAGTTTTCAGCAGCATAAACGCCGCTGGAATCATGTAATTTGGGAGTTTTTCCTTGAGGAAATGGCGCAATTCATCAATTGTTGGTTGCTGATGCTGGGGAACAATATAAGCAACGAGTCGCTTTTGTCCGGGAACGTCTTCATGGGCGATAGCCACAGATTGTAACACTTGTGGGTGTTGTCTCAATACCGTTTCGATTTCTCCCAACTCAATCCGGAAACCGCGAATCTTCACTTGATTGTCAACTCGTCCCAGATATTCTAGACTGCCATTGGCGCGGAATCTTGCTAAATCCCCAGTTTTGTACAGTTTACTATTCCCTAGCTCCTCAAAGGGATTGGGGATAAATTTGGCATGGGTTAATTCTGGACGTTGCCAATAGCCTCTAGCTAGTCCTGCTCCCCCAATGTGCATTTCTCCAGGAACTCCTATGGGTACAGGTTGCAGATATTGATCTAAAATATAAACCTGAGCATTACTAATGGGTCGGCCAATGCTAACAGGTGCAACTGGGGTTAAAAGTTCTAAGGTGGTGACAACCGTTGCTTCTGTTGGTCCGTAACTATTAAACAATTGGGGGGCTGGGGAAAGATCAGCTACACAATTATGCCAATGTTGCACCTTTTCTAGTTGGACTTCCTCACCACCAATAATTACAGTTCTCAAACCTTCAGGAATGGGGGCATCTTCAGGGTTAAGTTCTGCTACTAACTGATGCCAGTATGCTGTGGGCAGATCCAAAACAGTCAATTGCCATTTTTGGCAATACCGCCAAAATTCATCACTGGAGTGGAGCATTTCTTCCGTGCGTAACACTAAGGTTGCACCAACGGACAGACAGGGAAAGATTTCCTCAATGGAAGTATCAAAGCAAACAGACGCAAACTGTAAAATCCTATCGCTGGTATTGATTCCATATTTATCAATGGCAGTAATTACAAAATTCATTAATGACCGATGTTCAATCATTACCCCCTTGGGTTTACCCGTAGAACCAGAAGTATAAATAATATAGGATAGGTGATGAAGTTTGACATCACTGTGCGGGTTAGCTGTGCTGTGTTGAGAAATGATTGACCAATCTGTATCTAAACAAATTGTTTTTCCTGTGTAATCTAGCCGTTGATTTGGGAATTTATCTTGGGTTAGCAAAATTCCTAGTTGCGTATCTGCGAGAATTTCAGCTATTCGCTCTTGGGGGTAGGATGGGTCAATAGGAACATAAGCGCCACCTGCTTTAATCACCCCAAGTAAGCCGATAATCATATCTAAGGAGCGTTCAATGCAGATTCCCACTAGGGTTTCTGGTTTAACTCCCAAACTTTGCAGATAGTGGGCTAATTGGTTGGCGCGATCGCTCAATTGACGATAAGTTAATTTTTGACCATCCTGTTCTACAGCTACAGCATCGGGTGTTAACTCTACCTGAGACTCAAACAAATTATGGATACAATTTTTCTGCGTATATTCTCTATGAGTCTGATTCCATTCCATCAATAATTCCTGCTGAGGCTGGTTTAGGATCGGTAATTCAGAAACTCGCTGCTCTGGGTTATCAACAATCCCTTTTAGTAAAACTTGATACTGGTCTACCATCTGCTGGATTGTGGCAGCGTCGAATAAGTCAGCGTTGTATTCCCAAATAAGAGTAATTCCCTTATCTTTGCCATTTAGCTGGGAATGCGGAATCAACACAACATCAAGATCAAACTTTGTTGATTTGTTGCTGAGGGCTACATTCGTTGTGATGTTCAAGCCTGGTAAAGTTAAGTCTGGACGGGGAGAATCATGGAAGCTAAACATCACTTGAAACAGAGGATTATAACTTAAGTTCCGTATTGGCTTGATCACCTCCACAACCTTATCAAAGGGTAAATCTTCGTTAGCAAAGGCTTCCAGACTCACTTTGCGGACTCGACCCAGCAACTCCCGAAACGTGGGATTACCAGATAAATCGGTGCGTAAAACCAGGTTATTGACGATCATGCCAATTAATTGTTCTGTCTCGCGCATCCGCCGATTGGCAACAGCCGTACCCACACAAAGATCGTCCTGTCCAGTGTATCGGCGGACAATTACTAAAAACGCCGCCAAGGTCGTCATAAATAAGGTAATTCCCTCTTGACGGCTCAGAACTCTCAAGGATTCGCACAAAGTAATGGGCAACTCTAACCTGACTTGAGCGCCGTTGTAAGTTTGTTCTGCTGGTCGTGGGCGGTCATATGGTAATTCCAAGAGGGGCGGACTGCCGGATAACTGCTGCTGCCAATAGGCTAATTGGGCTTGGGCTTCCTGGCTTTTTACCCACTCTCGCTGCCAATGGGCATAGTCTCCAAACTGGAATGTTAATTCTGGCAGTGGGGAAGGATTACCCAAACAGAAGGCTTGATAAAGTTCTAGAAACTCATTTAAGAACACGTTATTGAAAGACCAGCCATCATGAACCATGTGATGTTCGATATGGATTAACAGATGGTCTTGGTCGCTCAATCTCAACAATAACCACCTGACTAATGGCAGTTGATTTAAGTAGAAGGGCTTTTGCACCTCTGCGTCAAATAGGCGTTTAATTTCTGCTTCTTGCTCAGATTCAGGAAATGTCTGGAGGTCTACCACCGTTAACCTAAGTGGTGAGGCTGGGTGGATTACCTGAAATAACCGTCCATCTACTGCCGGAAAAGTCGTACGGAAGATTTCATGTCGTCGGACAATCTCGCTCAGGCACTGCTCTAATGCTCCCACATTCAGTTTTCCGGTGAATCGCAGAGTTACCTGAGCTTGATAGGCAGTACTTTCAGGAGCTAATTCTTGGATGAAATAGACTCGCTCTTGAGCAAAGGAAGCAGGCAAGTATCCTGACCATGAAATCGGTTGCATAGCAGGACGTTGCAATTGCTGCTTGAGGTGGCTGTGCTGTTCAATCAGCCCAGCTAGAACCGCTATGGTAGGATTGGCAAAAATGTGGTGAAAGAATAACTCAACTTGGAAACTTTCGCGGACGCGGGAAAGCATCTGAGCTGCTATTAAGGAATGACCACCCAAATTGAAAAAATTGTCATCGATTCCTATCTGCTCAAGTCCCAGTAACTCAGCCCAGATACTTGCTAGTGTTTCTTCACTGGAGTTACGAGGTGCGATAAAGGTTTCTTCAAGATCGGGGCGTGAGTGATCGCAAACTGGAAGATTTTGACGATCGACTTTACCATTGGCAGTAAGGGGCAAGGAGTCTAGGATTACAAAGACTGCTGGCACCATATGGTAGGGTAGCTTTTCTTGAAGAAAGCGTTTGAGGGTAGTCACGCTTGCATCAATTTGGTTAAGCACAATATAGGCGACAAGACGTTTATCACCAGGGATGTCTTCACGGGCGATTACTACCACCTCTTGTACATCCGGGTGTTGGCTCAAAAGCGCCTCAATTTCTCCTAATTCAATACGGAAGCCGCGAATCTTCACCTGATGATCGAGTCGCCCCAAAAACTCAATATTGCCATCTGGTAAGAAGCGGGCTAAGTCCCCAGTTTTGTAAAGCCTCCTGCCTCCTGCCTCCTCAAAGGGATGGGGAATAAACTTTTCCTTGGTTAACTCTGGGCGGTTTAAGTAGCCTCTAGCCAAGCCGTCGCCACCAATGTACAATTCGCCAGGAGTACCTATAGGAACTGGTTGTTGATAGTGGTCGAGAATATAAACTTGTGTATTAGTGATCGCTCGACCAATCGTCATTTGAGTGTTGCCAGTATATTGTGATACTGTAGCACAGACTGTTGATTCTGTTGGCCCGTAAGCATTAAAAAAGTGCCGCCCTTTTGACCATTCAGCAATCAACTTCGGATTACAAGCTTCTCCGGCAACGATGAGGGTTTGCAAGTTTGGCAATTCCTCTTTTGGTAACGCTGCTAGTGCCGTGGGTGGTAATGTGACCTGAGTTATTGATTGCTTACGCAAAAATTGCATTAAATCCGTTCCTGGGCGCAAGGAATCTTGAGTTCCAATGTAAAGGCTAGCTCCTGAACACAGAGTCATGAAAATTTCCCAAACTGAAGCATCAAAGCTGAAAGAAGCAAACTGAAGAACACAGCTCGCGTGGTGTATGTCAAACAGCTTTATTTGTGAGTGGATTAGATTACACACCCCTTGATGTTGAATCAGCACGCCCTTGGGTGTTCCTGTTGATCCTGATGTATAAATTACATAAGCCAGATTTGCTGATGTAACCCCACTACCAGGATTTTCGTTGCTCTCTCGCTGAAAAGATTCCCAGTCAGTATCCAAAAAAACCAACTTCGCCCCGCTTGCAGTCAACTCTTCAACGAATTTTTCTTGGGTTAACACCACCTGGACTTGCGAATCTGAGAGCATAAACGATAAACGCTCTTTCGGATAGGTTGGATCTAGTGGCACATAGGCTCCACCCGCCTTAAGGATGCCCAACATTCCGACGATCATTTCTAGGGAACGCTCCACACAAATCCCTACCAGCACTTCTGGCTCAACACCCAAAGATTGCAAATAATGAGCCACTTGGTTAGCTCGGTGATTCAACTCTTGATAAGTAAGTTTCTGCCCCTCAAAAATGACAGCAATATTGTCTGGAGTTTTTGCCACTTGTGCTGCAAATAATTCATGTACACACAAATGTCGAGGATAATCTGCCCTGGTATCATTCCATTCTACCAATATTTTATGTCGCTCCTGCTCAGTTAAGGCAGAATAATCATCAACGTCATCATTAGAATCAATCACTATTTCTTGCATAAATTTAATTAAATGGTTGTCAATAATTAATCTTGGAAATCAAGCATCTCACAGCAGGATTGTAGGTTTTAGTTAAACTATTAATTCATCTAACTCTTGGGGTTTTTTCTATTAATTTTTTCTATTAATTTATCAAGCTGTTGTTGATTGATTTTAGCAGCAGCAAAATCAGAAGGGGTATAGGTGGATGACTCCTTTGATTTGCAGTGAAGAATCAGGGTTCTTAATACTTCCATAAATCCCAGCCCAAACTTTTCAATACTAGCTCCCTTGTGAATTTTCTCGCTATAAGCAAACTCCATTTCTAACTTTCCTGAGTGAATCAATCCACTTATTGCCAAGAGATGGCTGCAATACCCCCGCTGACTTTGTTCTGATTTCCATTCTTTAACTGCTCCCAACATGGCAGAGGCAGACAGAACTTGATCAAATTGACCTAAATAATTAAAACTGATTTCTGCTTGAGGTAAAGTTTGGAATTTATTTTGAATTATCGAACTTGGATGTAAATATCGCAAGATACCATAGCCAATACCATGTTTAGGTAGGCGACGCAGTTGTTCTTTCACTAATTTCAAAGTTTCTTCTAACTGATTCCCCAAACCAAGGTTGAATTGTACAGGAAATAAAGTAGTAAACCAACCGACAGTCCGGGATAAATCTATATCTTCAAATAAGTCTTCTCGTCCATGTCCCTCTAAATCAACAATTAATGAATTTGCTCCTGTCCATTCATGAAAGCTTTGTGCCAATGCAGTCAACAAAATATCATTAATTTGTGTATTATAGGCAGCGGGAACATCCTGCAATAAGGCGCGGGTTTCCTCCTCATTTAAACAGAGAGTTAGGGAATTAGTTACAGCTAGTGTATTTTCTGTTTTTTCGTCAGGATAATCTATGGGTAATGAAGTAATATTCCCCGCAAACTGGGATAACCAATAATCAATTTCTGTGGACAAGGTTGCTGATTCGCTATATGCTTGTAGTTGGTTTGCCCACTCTTGAAAAGAAGTTGTTTTGGCTGGTAATTTGATAGTTTCGCCACTACTAAGTTGCTGATAAGCCGTTGCTAAATCTTCCAGTAAAATCCGCCATGAAATGCCATCTACTACTAGGTGATGAATAATAATTAGTAATTGACTTGGCCGATTAATTCCTCGGTTAAACAGCGCAACTCGGACAATTTCCCCTGATGACAAATTCAAGCTGGCTTGAAGTTCGGACTCTTTGGTTTTAATTACAGTTTGTTGTTCCTCTAAAGACAATGCCGACAAATCCACAAGCATAAAAGGAACTGTTTCTTGGGTTGTAGCATTAATATGTTGCGGGGGGTGGCTTTCAAGAACAAAGCATGAACGCAAAATATCGTGATGCGATAATAATTTTTGCACTGCTTGTTTTAATAAATCTGGCTGTGTTATTGATGGAATCTCTAACAAGGCTGATTGATTAAAATAATGAGCATCGGGGAAATTTTGCTCGAAAAACCAATGTTGAATAGGCATTAGCGGTATTGAACCTGTAACTAATCCCTGATTGGCTTTAATTTGCCGATTTGTGCTGACAACATTGGCTAACTCGGCAATAGTTTGATACTGAAACAGTTGTTTGGGAGTCAGTTGTAATCCGGCTTGGTTCGCCCTAGAAATCATCTGAATACTGATGATTGAATCGCCACCCAATTCAAAGAAATTGTCGTGAATGCTGATATTCGGTTGTCTTAAAACTTCAGCCCAAATTGCGACTAACTTTTCTTCTATGGGAGTCTGAGGCGCAACAAATCCTGCCGCTAAATTGGTGTCAGCAGTATCTGGGATTGGTAAAGCACGATGGTCTACCTTGCCGTTAGGAGTCATTGGTAGTTGATCTAATGGCACAAAGGCAGCAGGAATCATGTATGGGGGTAACTTCTGTTTGAGAAATTGGCGGATTTGCTCCAATTGGACTTGTGCTTGATTACCAATAATGTAGGCGACAAGACGCTTATTGCCAGGAATGTCTTCACGGGCAATGACGACGGCTTGATTCACCTGGGAATGTTGATTTAATATTGTTTCAATCTCACCAAGTTCAATCCTAAAACCACGAATTTTTACTTGAGAATCTATCCGTCCCAGGTATTCTAGGTTGCCATCAGGTTGATAACGAACTAAATCCCCGGTTTTGTATAATCTACTTTCTTCTTTGTTGACAAAAGGATTTTTAATAAATTTTTCTGCGGTCAATTCTGGCAGGTGTAAATAACCCCGTGCCACACCTGCTCCGCCAATATGGAGTTCTCCTGGTACTCCGATGGGAACGGGTTGCAAGTATTTATCTAAGACATATACTTGTACATTGCTAATAGGTTTACCAATGGGGATTTCCTGACGATTGAGAGTATTGTCAGACAATGGACTCAAAGTGGCAATTACAGTGGTTTCCGTTGGACCATAGCTATTAACTAATTTTGGATAATTACCTACCCATTTGTGCCATGTTGCTACTTTTTCAGGTAGCGCTCTTTCTCCACCAATTATTACTAGTCGTAATGTTTCTGGTAAGGATAAATTGCCATTGGCTAATTCATTTACTAGCAAATGCCAGTAGGCTGTTGGTAAATCCCATACTGTTAGTCCCCAATTTTGGGACTGCTGCACAAATGCAGACACAGACTGTAACATTTCTTCTGTCCGCAGCACTAAGGTAGCACCACTGCCTAAACAGGGATAGATTTCTTCGGCGGCGGTATCAAAACTAATGGAGGCAAATTGGAGAACCCTATCGGTGGGGATGATTTGATATGCGGCGATCGCAGTTTGAGTAAAATTAACTAAGGAATTATGTTCAATCAGCACTCCTTTGGGTTTGCCTGTGGAACCTGATGTATAGATGACATAAGCTAAGTTGGTGGCTGCTACTGCCTGGTCAGGGTTTTCTTGACTTTGGGTAGCAATTACAGTTTTCTCGGTATCTAAACAAACTATTGACAGATTATGATCGGCGGCTATGGTTGCCCATTGCTGCATTGTTACCAGAATTGGTAGTTGAGCATCATTAACTATATCGCTCAATCGTTCGGCGGGATAGGCAGGATCTAAAGATACATAAGCGCCCCCTGCTTTGAGGATTGCCAAAAGTCCCACGATCATCTCAAAGGAACGTTCAATGCAGATGCCAACTAATGTATCGGGTTTTACTCCTAAGTTTTTGAGGTAGTGCGCCAGTTGATTAGCTTGTGTATTTAATTCTCCATAGGTAAGTTTTTGATGATCAAATATCAGTGCTACTGCATCAGGATTTTTGTCTACCTGTTCTTCCACTAACTGATGAATACATTTCCCTTGAGGATAAGCTGTTTTCGTCTCGTTCCAGTTAATTAATAATTGATGCTGCTGCTCTTTTGTGAGGAGGGGATATTGGGAAATTTGTTGATCAGGGTTAGCCACAATCTCTGCTACTAACGTTTGATATTCACCCGTCATCCGTTCAATGGTGGTGACATCAAACAGGTCACTATTATATTCCCAAACAAGAGTTATGCCCTCTGTTTCTATTCCTTTGGCTTCTTCTTGAGAATTGCGCCCTACCCGTTGTTCAGAACGAGGCATCACAACAACATCAAGATCGAATTTGGCTGATTTATTGTTGAGTGTCTCATGCTGTTTAATGCTCAATCCAGGTAGATTCAAATCAGGTAAAAGAGCATCATGGAAGCTGAACATTACTTGAAATAGAGGATTGTAGCTGAGATTTCTTTCTGGTTTGAGAATTTCTACGACTTTATCAAAGGGTAGATCTTCATTAGCGTAGCCTTCCAAGGTGACATTACGCACTTGAGCCAGAAGTTCTCGAAAGGTGGGATTACCAGATAAATCCGTGCGGAGGACAATGTTATTAACAATCATGCCAATTAACCCTTCTGTCTCCCGCCAACGGCGATTAGCTACCCCAGATCCCACGCAAAGGTCCTCTTGTCCGGTGTAGCGGTAGAGCATGGTTACAAAAACCGTAAACATACTCATAAATAAAGTCACCCCTTCTTGACGACCCATTTTTCTCAGGGCTTCACAAACATCCAGGGGCAGTTCCATCCGCACCATGCCGCCTTGGTAAGTTTGCTCGACTGGTCGCGGGCGATCGCCTGGTAACTCTAATACAGGAGGACTACCAGCTAATTTTTGCTGCCAATATTTTAGTTGGGCTTGTGCTGGTTCTGTTAACACCCACTGTCGTTGCCAATGGGCAAAATCGGCAAACTGGAGTGAGGGTTCAGTTAGGGGTGAGGGTTTTCCTTCTGAATAGGCTTGATATAATGTTAATAATTCTCGCAAAAATAAATTGAATGACCAACCATCATGAACCATGTGATGTTCAACATGAACCAACACATATTCTTGGTTGCTTAATTTTAATAATGTCCAACGAATTAAGGGTAATTGACTAATATCAAAAGGCTCATGAACTGCAATTTCTGTTAATCTTTGTACCTCCGATTCCTGTTCTGATTTAGGAAAATTTGACAGATCAATTACTGGTAATTTTACAGGTTGAGGTGGATGAATTAATTGTACTAACTTGCCCTCTACTGCCGGAAATGTCGTGCGGAAAATTTCATGGCGACGCAAAATTTCGCTGAGACTTTCTTCTAAAATATCTATGTTTAAATTGCCCTTGATTCGCAAACTCTCTTGAAATTGGTAAGCGGTCATGGAGGGTGCTAATTGCTCAATAAAATACACTCGTTCCTGGGCAAAAGAAACAGGTAAATAACCCTCTCTGGAAATCGGCGTAATTTTGGCTAGGGGTAATGGTTGTTGTAGTTGCTGCTGCTGGATAATTACCTTAATTAAATCGTTAATTGTCGGGTTTGCAAAAAGTTGTCCAAAGGATAATTCAATTTGGAAAACATCCCGAATTCGAGACACAATTTGTGTGGCGATTAGCGAATGACCGCCTAATTGGAAAAAATTATCATCAATACCAATCTGTTCTACACCAAAAACCTTACCCCAGATTTGGGCAAGAGTTTCTTCCTGTGAATTGCGCGGTGCTACAAAGGTTTCTTGAATATCAGGGATGGGAAGGGCTTGACGATCAATTTTCCCATTTGGAGTCAGAGGTAAAGCGTCTAGGGAAACAAAGACACTGGGCATCATGTAACTGGGTAGCTGGTTTTTCAGGAAGCTTTGCAGCGTTGTACAGTTAATTTCTTCTCTTGAGGATGGGACAATATAAGCTACCAAACGTTTGTTTCCAGGAACATCTTCCCGCAGAATAACTATGCTTTGAAAAACTTGGGGATGTTGATTGAGGAGGGATTCAATTTCTTCTAGTTCAATGCGGAAGCCGTTAAATTTTATTTGATTGTCAATTCGTCCTAAAAATTCTATGTTGCCATCTGGTAAATACCGTCCTAAATCACCAGTTTTATATAATTTTGAATTGTCAAAGGGATTTTTAATAAATTTTTCTGCGGTTAGTTCTGGTCGGTACAAATAGCCCTTTGCAAGTCCAGCACCACCGATGTATATTTCTCCTATGGTTTCAGTCGGAACTGATTCCAGGTTTTGATCTAAGATATAAATTTCGATATTATCCCCCATTGGTTTACCAATAGGTATTTCTGTTCTTTCTAGTTGGGTGGCACTCAAACTGGATAAACAGCAAATTGAAGCAGCAACGGTAGTTTCGGTTGGACCGTAGCAATTAATTAACTGAGGGAAATGTCCAATATCCTTGAGCCACGTTTTCACTCGTTCTGGTAATACCCGTTCGCCGCCAATAATTACTAAGCGTAATGATTCAGGTAATGCTATGGGATTCATAGCTAATTCATTTACTATTAAGTGCCAGTAAGCTGTCGGTAAATCCCAGACAGTTATTTGCCAATCTTGAGATTGCTGTACAAATGAGGAGACGGAACTTATCATTTCCTCAGTTCGTAGAACTAAAGTTGCACCACAACTTAAACCAGGATAGATTTCTTCAGCGGCAACATCAAAACTGATCGAGCTAAATTGGAGAATTCTATCGCCCGTGGATATGTTGTATTGAGCTATCGCCATCTGGGTAAAATTCACCAATGACTGGTGTTCAATCATTACCCCTTTGGGTTTTCCTGTAGACCCTGATGTGTAGATGACATAAGCCAAATGATCAGGTTTAACTGTATTCACAAGATGGCGATTCCTAGGTCGCGCTTCGCTATCACTATGATCAAAAATTGCATCATGTTGACTATCTAAACAAATAATTGTCCCTGAATAATCAGATATTAAAGTAGACCATTTTTCTTGCGTTACCAACACAGAGATTTGAGCATCTTGTATCATGTAGTTCAATCTTTCTGCTGGATAATTAGGATCTAGCGGCAGATACGCTCCCCCAGCTTTGAGAATTCCTAATAAACCCACTATCATCTCTAGGGAGCGGTCTAGACAAATTCCTACAAGTACCCCAGTTCCTACCCCTAGTTTTTGCAAATAATTAGCCAGGAGGTCTGTTTGCAAATCTAATTCCTGGTATGTCAGTTGCTTATCCCTAAACACGACAGCTATTGCTTGCGGAGTTCGAGCAACCTGGGCTTTAAATAACTCATGAATACATTGTTTCAACATAAGTTTACGGGTTGTTGAATAAGTTGTTGGTGATAGCGTAGCGTGACGTAAGTCATAGGGAACAGTTTCAACTAAGATATTTTCCAGCACACTGCGTTGCATTCGCATCCTGGATCATTTTTTGTTAGAAAATAATGGCCTTTGAGAGTGTGACCCGAAAAAATCAGACCCACAGGCCATTTTTCTATTCTCACTATAGCGGTATGCACTTGGTAAATAATTGGACAAAATTAATTACACAAAAATCTGGACTGAAATCCTCGATTGGCAAAAGATTGGTAAATAACCAATATGCAATTAATTCTGTCTTGGCACTTACTATTCGCTCTTAAATGTTACCCAATTTAATAGTGAAATTATTCGTTTTCATCAACAATTTCCACTATTCTGGGTTCTGAAGCTGGTTCTGTGGAAGTAGAACTTACTGAACTTAGATGATCTTTCAATTTAGCTTTTAGCTCGTCTGAAATGGGTAGCTCTTCAATTTCCTTGATAAGTAATGTTTCTGACTCGGTTTTGAGCCGTTCTGAATAAACGGCCTTAATAATAGCTTCAATCCCGTATGCAGCAACACTATCTCCTACAACTGTTGTCAGACCAAGTAACCCTATACCACCAAGGATGCCCAAGGGTCCGCCTATTGCTGTGAGCGCAGCAACAATAGCAGCATTACTACCTGCTGATGTGACTGCTAAAATTAATAGAATTACGCCTGGAAGACCCAGACCAGCAAGTTTTTTTGCGATTTCGTCCATTTTGATCACCTAAAGTCCTGATATTGTTGGTTGAAACTTTTCTAGTGGGAATGAAATTGGAGTCTTGATATGGCAAGAAACCGATTCTAGAATTTATACTAAGTTAGCTAAAAGTCATTCGCTTTCAAGTCAATTTTTAACATTTCCCTCCCTATTCACCTTAAATTTATAGCCATTCTCAATAATTTGGGACTTACACACTACAAGAATTAACCATCATTTGCATCTGTGAAAACTATACAACCTATTTGGTATTTTCTGTCCATACGTAAGTTTTATGATTAATCAAAAAACACTACAAATCAGGAAATTTAGAAAAGTCAAAAACATGACGATGAACTGATAGCTAGAATAACATTTCCATGCATAGTAATTCAGCAATATGAAATAAAATAGTAGCTTTATTATTACTCAAAAAGGTGTCCAATTTCCTATTTGAAGGTTGAAATACCTACTTTTCCTAGCGAGGGTAAATAGGGGCTGCTGAATAAAGCTAGAACTGAGATATATCAAGAGTTTGAAGGTAAAAAAGGTGAATCAGGTGCAAGGAATAAGGGTTGAAATTAGCAAAAACCTATCACTTGGATTCAATACTATTCTTCTCTTCTCTTCTTCTAATTCTTCCTCCTGACCCTTCGACAAGCTCAGGGCATCGCTCCTGACTCCTGACTCCTGACTCCTAGCCCTCACAGACAACTTTTTCAGCAAACCCTAAATAGTTTTTGCTTTCTGAACTCAGATGATTTTTCAATTTGAGTTTTAACTCGTCTGAAATGGGTAGCTCTTCAATTTCTTTGACAAGCAATCTCACTGACTCAGTTTTGATTCGTTCTGAATAGACGGACTTAATAATAGCTTCAATCCCGTATGCAGCAATTGCATCTCCTAAAACTTTTGTCAGTCCGAGTAAACCTATCCCTCCGACAATGCCAAATGGTCCGCCTACTGCTGTAATGGCAGCAACAATACCAGCATTACTACCTGCTGATGTGACTGCTAAAAGGACAAGAATTACGCCCGGAAGACCTAGACCTGCAAATTTTTTCACAATTTCATCCATTTTATCACCTAGCATTCTCGTATTGTGGGTTAAATATTTTTTATTTCCCTCTTTTTTAGATTTATTTTTCATCCAGAAGGTGGCTAATTTTCCCCTTTATGGCTGATATTGCCACTGTTCTTGGCGAGGCCAAATAGTTTTTACCTGTAGGATCGCCACTACGTCCTTTAAAGTTGCGATTGGTTGCATAAACCCCCGTTTCTTCTTTACCTAACACCCCCATTCCAGAATTAATACAAGCTCCACAACCTGACTTGAGAATCTGTGCGCCTGCTTGTGCAAAAATTTCCAGATAACCCAAGGCTTCAGCTTGTTCACGAATCTCTACGGAAGCAGGGACCACAAACAAGCTCACGCCATCTGCCAGTTGACGACCTTGTAAAACTTCAGCAGCCTGGGCTAAATCATAAAGCTTGCCCCCCGTACAAGAGCCAATAAAAGCTTTGGTAATTGGAGTCTCCTCTAACTGGCTAATAGGTATGACCTGATCTGGTTTTGGAGGACGGGCAACTTGTGGTTCTAAATTACTGAGGTCAAATTGATATACTTTTTCGTATTCAGCATCAGGATCGGCAATCATTTCTACAAACTCTTGTGTAGAACGACTTTTCACATAATTTCGGGTTGTTTCATCAGGAACAATTAACCCACAGACTGCACCACACTCAATAGCCATATTAGCTAAAGTCAATCGTTCATCAAAAGGTAGTTGTGCGAGTATTGATCCTCTAAATTCCATTACCTTACCAGTAGCACCAGCACAACCAATTTGACCTAAGATAAACAAGATAATATCTTTGGCACTAATATGGTGCGGTAGAGTTCCCGATAAATCAAATACTAATGTTGAGGGAACACGAATCCACATATCCCCCATAGCATAGATATTCGCCATATCCGTAGTTCCCACCCCTGTGGAAAAAGCTCCTAATGCTCCATAGGTGCAGGTATGGGAATCTGTGCCGGCAATGATCATCCCTGGTCGGACAAATCCTTTTTCTGGAAGTAAAACGTGACAGATACCTGCGGCTTCCCCTGGGGAAACTACATCAAATAAGTGACATTCTTGGTCTTTGGCAAACTGAACCATCTGTTGATACATGAGTTCAGCTTTGTGATCAACACGGATGTCATTGACTTGGATGAAGTGATCTGCGACTAAAACTACCCGTTGAGCATCCCACAGCTTTGCATCTTCTCCATAGTGTTTATAAAATATTTTAGCGACAGGGCTGGCCACAGCATCGTGGGATAGGGCTAAATCAACTTGAGCAAAAACCACTTCTCCTGGAGTGACGTAGGTATTACCAGAGGATTTGGCTAAAAGTTTTTCCACTAAAGTCATGGGTCGCGGGGAAGTCACGCTGGCAGGAATGGTAATTTTTCCCTGACGACGCTTTTGATTAAAAGGTATCAATCCACCGGCTGCGGCGATCGCATCAACTACCGGATTCTCCGGTTTTTCTCCCAAAATTTCCAGGGTAAGTCCAATATTGATACTATTACGATAAAAAATTTCTGCGAACGATCTCGCCCGAATCTTTTCTATTCCCGCAGCTTTGATGCCAATGGGGGCAATTTCTCGACTAGAACCACAGCCGAAATTTTCTCCGGCTTCAATCACATCGTATTTTAGTAACTCCCCTACTCCAATCAGATGTTCTAAAGCATAGTGTTTCAAATTATCAGGGTCATCATTTGTCGCTCGATTGGCAGGCATAATATCATCAGTATTGATATCATCACCTAAGTATAAAATCTGTTTGATACTACTCATAAAGCCCCCGGAATTGAGAATGTTGTTAGCTGGAAAGTTTTTCTAATAAAAGGTCAATTAATTTTTCAGTATTGATCAATATTTCAGATCCTTGGGGAAACAAATCGGCTGTCCGATATCCTTCAGATAACACTTGCTCTTGCGCTGCTATAATTCGTTGGGCAGCACCCACTTCCCCCCATTGCTGAAGCATTAAAACACAAGCTCCAAGAGTTCCTAGAGGATTAGCAATTCCTTTGCCAGCAATGTCTGGGGCTGTACCGTGAATGGCTTCGTATAGTCCAAATCCATCAGCATTCAGACTGGCTGACCCTAATAAGCCGAGAGATCCAACTAAAGCTCCGCCAATATCGCTCAGAATATCTCCAAACATATTGCCCGCCAAAACTGTATCAAATCTCTGGGGATTAAGAACCATTTGCATGGCTAAGTTGTCCACCAGCATTGGTTCAACAACAACACCTGGAAACTTGATTGCTTCTTCTTGCACCAGACGAGTCCAACCCAAATGAGGCAAGGCATTTTCTTTGTGAGCTACGGTGAGCAATCCTCTTCGCTCTTGGGCTTTTTGTAAAGCTATACGAGCGATTCGTCGAATCTCTTCATCGTAGTAGAGCATGGTATGGTAGCCATAAGCTCCCTTTTCATCTGAAGAACGTCCAGCCGGTCCAAAATAAATCCCACTAACTAATTCTCGAATGATTAGTATATCGAGTCCTTGAACCTTTTCTGGCCGAAGGCTAGATTTATGCACTAAACTATCAACAATCCGAATTGGACGCAGATTGCAAAAAAAGTCATAGTGCTTTCGCAGTTCTAGGAGTCCCCCTTGGCTAACCGCACCAAATACAATCCCATTAGCTCCATCGCACAGTTGGACAGTGGCTTGAGGGAAATAACTACCCATTTGCAAGAAGGCAGTTGCACCAAGCCAACCATAGTCTACCCGCAAGGTAAATCCTTCAATTTTAGCGACGTGTTGAAGAATTTGCAAGGAAGCTTCTACAACTTCTGGACCAATTCCTTCCCCCGGTATGGCGACAATCCGATAAGATGGCTTACTTAAAGACCCCATTTTTCCGTATTTGTTAAGTGAACTAACCTGTCAGTCTTACGGACAGGGCTTCCCAATTCATCGGGAATAGCCTCTCTTGTCTTAGTAGTTCTGTTGGTCTGAGAGTTAGACATTCCCCCCAAGGACAGGAGTCCTGATTCCCAAGACACTTACCTATTAGATTGGAAGTCCCTTACGGCATTGGTACTAATAAGGATTAATACATCTTTAAATTGTTAAAGCTGAACTTCCCTCAGTAAAAACATTGACAATTTTGAAAATAGCATTGATTTGGCACTTTTCGTCGTATGAAAATACCAAGAATTATTGCTGACTACGGCAGGCTAGAAGCACAACCAAAAATATAATAATAGACAATCTAATATATGACAATACCTTAGCCAAAGATAATTTTTGGCAAAACTGCCAACAATAAGCTTAAACACAGGACTTACATGGGATTTCTCACAAAGAAAGGAAAAAAATCTGGAGATGATTTCGTAGTGAGGGCTGAAGCCCGCAAATGGGGCATAAATTCCTCACTACGAACTTTAAATTATTCAAGCCGTTCTACTTAACCTAACAACTCAATGTTAGAAAAGATGAAATCTTGAATAGAAATGCGTTCTGCGATTTCCGTGCGGATTTCCCGACGGTTAAGAATGTAGTAATTTCCTACCTTCTCATATTCATCAGTAAAATCGCTTTTACCGCCCTTTTGAGCGCCGGTTTCGGGGTCATGATAAACAGAATTGTATGTGTGAGAAAGATATCCTTCTCCAGTGTCGTGACTGCTGAAAGTGTCAATAGTCACAAAAGTACCGTGAATTAAACGGTGAACGTGGCAAACTTCATTGTTACGCACTTTGTACTTATCTCCTTCTGACTTTCCACCAACAAAAATTTCGACTGCGCCGGTTGCGTCAGTTTCACCGGGTCTAAAAGTATTTGCACCGTGGGTTTGTTCAAAAGCGCGACGGACACGGTGAACGGCGATTTCCCAAGCTTGTCCGTGAATGGCTTTTTTAGCAGCTTCGTCTTCCACATTCAGAACTTCTGCCTTCATATTGGCATCAATCACCACTTGACCTTTGATCACTTGGTCATCATACTTATAAGTAATATCTGCGGTATAGCCAGGGAAATTTTCATCCCAAGTATAACGGTTTTGATAGGCAGCCTGAAAAAGTTCTTGGGCTGAGATTTGAGTAACTGTCATCGTGCTTGTCCTCTGGTTACAAGTTAAAATAGCTTTTTATCGTTGCTGGTATTAGCATAGAGGTAATTATCGAGGTTCGCATAGACCCCAAATGGGTACACTTATGGCTAAAACTCTCCACGCCATTTTTCAAGCGATCGCTAATGTCCAAAATGAGCAAGAATTAAAACTAGCTCTCATGGATACCATTGGCGACCATTTTGCAGTACAACATTGGGGTATGGATCTCCTAGGTGACCAATTAGATACTCAAATTGAAATTCCCGCTGTCTGCTTAGAAGCTAACCCCATTGGGCGTTATGTTGTCGAACGTCACGCCCCCACCCATGAACAATTAATTTTATCCCCAGAAGACTGGAAAAACTATTGCACTCGTCACGAACACGTAATGACTGGTCCGATAGTTTGTAATGGTCAATTAGTGGGGACTTTAAACTTTGCTCGTGACCCCGGAAGTCAGCCTTTTGATAGTAATGATTTAGCTGATTTAAGTGCAGTTTGTTTACATTTATCAGCGAAAATGGCCACACTCCAAGCAACACCAAAAACCTTTGCATCTGCTGGTAATTGTCCTCTCACAGCGCGAGAATTAGAAATTGCCAAATTAGTGGCTCAAGGTTTAACTAATGGGGAAATTGCCGTTAAATTATGGATTACTCAAAATTCTGTCAAGCAAGCTTTAAAAAGGATGTTCCGTAAATTAGAGGTTTCTACTCGTGCGGAAATGGTGGCAAAACTACAAGATAGATTAGTTTCCTAATAGCTATAAGTAGATCATCATAGAATGATAGATAATAGATACCCGACTTCTTAAATAAGTCGGGTATCTGAGTATTCAAATATATTACTCTTTTGCTACAGCTAATATCAAAATATTTTGTTAATGTCAAAAGAAATCCGATTATATTTTGATAATTGTAGGTTGGGTTAAGCGACAGCAACCCAACAAAATTTCAGAAATGTTGTCTTGATTTATAAACATAGTTTTATTCTATTATGCACAAATTATTAACTGGATCTTTGAGTACAGAAAAATTGACAGTAAAAATCCCCAACTTACCTCTATCATTAGCAGGATTAAAGTTGGTACAAATGTCAGATTTTCACTATGATAATGGTCTATTATCAGAAAAAATGTTAACAGAAGCAATTGCAGTTAGTAATGCCACAAAACCAGATTTAGTTATTTTAACTGGCGACTATGTTAACACAATTGCTAAACCAATTCATCAACTAGCACTAAGATTAAAAAATCTAGAAAGTCGCTATGGTGTCTATGCTATCCTTGGCAATCATGATATTTGTTATCCCAGTTCAAGATCAGAAATTACAAATGCTTTAACAAATGTGGGGATTAATGTACTTTGGAATCAAATTGCTTACCCAGTTGGAGAAAAATTACCTCTAGTGGGATTAGCGGATTTTTATGCCAAAGAATTTAATCCAGAAGCAATTATGAATCAACTTGATTCTACTACACCTCGGATTGTCTTATCTCATCACCCAGATACAGCCGAAATTCTCAAAAAATGGCGGGTAGATTTACAATTATCTGGTCATAGTCACGGTGGACAAATCGTAATTCCTGGACTCGGATCTGCAATGATTTACTATGCAAAAATAGTCAAAAAAATCCCCAAAAAAATTCGGCGTAAATTACCATTTTTACGGAAAACCCATTCTATATTACGCCATTGGCAATGGTCACAGGGTTTACATAAAGTGGGAAATAATCAATTATATGTAAATCGAGGTCTAGGAACTTATTTCCCCGGACGGTTATTTTGTCCACCAGAGGTTACTATTATTATACTCAAAACGGCTTGATTGTTTGATTCTAAACGTAGGGGTTTAGCTCTTGCTTTACCCCTACACATTTGGGTTCTTTGTCATTTGGCAAAAGTTTAAATCTCACCCGTGTTTAGTATACCTTGGAAATTTCTTAATCTATTTCTTCCTTTGCGCCTTTGCTCCTTTGCCCCTTTGCGCGAAACAAAAACAATATAGTACAATAGAAAATTAGCATCAAATTGTGATTTCTTATGTCTGCTACGCCGTTTGTATCTCAGCTAGATTCTCCTAACTCGACTAAATCTCAACTTCTTCCCCCTCTCCTTGGTGCTTCCGTGACGGAGTTAACTGCTTGGGTACAGCAGCAGGGACAACCCGGTTATCGGGGTAAGCAATTGCATGATTGGATCTATAATAAGAGTGTGCGATCGCTCGCTGATATTTCTGTATTTCCGAAAAATTGGCGTTTGCAAGTTGCAGATGTTCCCATAGGTCGTTCTTCTCTACATTACCGCTCCGTTGCCCCCGATGATACCGTCAAATATCTCCTCAAATTGGCTGACGGGGAAATTGTGGAAACAGTGGGTATTCCCAGCGATAAACGCTTAACAGTCTGCGTTTCTACTCAAGTTGGTTGTCCTATGGCTTGTGATTTTTGTGCGACTGGGAAAGGTGGTTACAAGCGTAATCTTACCCGTGCGGAAATTGTTGATCAAGTCCTGACTGTCCAAGAGGATTTTCAAGAACGGGTGAGTAATGTGGTATTCATGGGCATGGGTGAACCATTGTTGAATACGGAAAATGTGCTTTTAGCGATTAAATCCATTAATCAAGATATGGGAATTGGTGCGCGATTTATTACACTGTCTACTGTAGGTATCCGCGATCGCATTCTTGAAGTCGCCCAACACCAACTACAAATTACCCTCGCTGTCAGTCTCCACGCACCCAACCAAGCATTACGAGAACAACTCATTCCCAGCGCCAAACCCTACCCCATAGAAGACTTACTGGCAGAATGTCGAGAATATGTAGAAATAACTGGACGCAGAGTTAGTTTTGAATATGTTCTTCTCGCTGGAGTCAACGACTTACCCGAACACGCTTTAGAACTATCAAAACGTCTGCGGGGTTTTCAAAGTCACGTTAACTTAATTCCCTATAATCCCATTCAAGAAGTAGATTATAAAAGACCAACCCGTGAGAGAATAGAAGCCTTTGTTAATGTTCTTCAACAACAAAATACTGCGGTTAGTGTCCGTTATTCTCGCGGTTTAGAAGCTGATGCTGCTTGTGGACAATTAAGAACAACAAAAAGGTAATTATAATTGTCAATTATTTCCTGGCATAAATGCCTGGTGCATAAGCCTCAATTACTTTACCGGTGCGGGTGCAAGTTATCATTAGGTAATCGCAACTAGGGCATTGTGTCCGCGTAATTTGACTATCATAAATATAGTGACGTTCAGCAGCACTACCGCAATTTGGGCAATGAATCTTTTGTGATACTTGCATTTTAAAACCCCTGGATTTAATAATTTTTTAGAAAAAGTGACAAAAATTGTTTAATTGTTGTGAATGTGAAAAATTTGATATCTTCGGTCATTATCTCAAACCTGATAATTATTATCATCATACCTGAGATATATAAATTTACTTTAGATGTAACTTTCCTTAGATTAGCCGTGATCCCTATGGTGTAATCCTTGAGATAGTCCTGTTTATTCTTGTGGACAAATAAGTTATTTTCCCATTCAAGCGTTACCAAATAGAAAAAACTGTAATCAAAGTCACAAAATTAATAGTTTTATATTTAATTAATATTTGCACAGACCACCAGTCATACAATTATTGTGGGGTGGGCTTCTAGCCCGTCCATTTAGTATTTATACTAGACACTAGGAAAATATATTAGTCCGTTTTAACGGACTTGAGCTATGAGACAGGGAATTTATTCCCTTTCCGGTTATGGAAGGCAACAGATAAGCCGTTTTGAGTATAATTGTATTTACCTACTTAACCATGAATAAAAAAGTAAGTAGTCATCCCAAAAGCTACCACAATCACGAATTTTCGCACCAAGCTGGGTTCTAGTCTGCGGGCAAAATGAGCGCATAAATAACCACCCAGAGAACCACCAACCGCCATGATCATAACTTGATGCCAAGCAATCAAATTAGCGAACATAAAAGGAATAATTGCCACACCATTAATGCAACTACCTAACAAGGTTTTAAAAGCATTAATAGAGTGAATATTTTTCATCCCTAAAAAGGTTAAAGTTGCTAACATTAAAATGCCTATACCCGCACCGAAAAAACCACCATATATAGAGATTGCCAATTGAGAAACTAGGAGAATAAATAAAGGTGGAGGTGCAGAAACATCATTTTTACTCTGAAGTTGCAGCCAGCTTTTTAGAGATTCACTAAATGTAAATATCAATGTTGCTGATAGTAACAAATAGGGCAACATCTTTTTAAATACATCTGGTGATGTATATAATAAAGCCACTGAACCAATGACACCACCCACTAAACTGGTACCAGCTAGTAATAATAATTGTCGTTTTTCGATGTTTAAATCTTGACGATATGCCCTTGCACTAGCTATAGCTGCTATCCACAGGGCAGTATTATTTGTAGCATTAGCGTTAATTGGGGCGATACCTGTAAATATCAGGGTAGGAAAGGTAATAAAACTGCCACCACCCGCTACAGCATTGAGTCCACCGGCAATAAATGCGGTGCTGAACAGAAGTAAGCTATGGATTAAAGTTAAATCTTGCGGCATTTTCTGTAATTAATAAACTCAGTTATACTGTTGTACAATAAAATACTGTAAGTTTATCGAATTATAGTTGATTTATTTTCTGGGTGCTGTTAAACCGGGGTAAATTCTCGAAGGTAGTCCAGGAGTTGTTATCAACCCAGGAGAACCAACTCTCCCATAGTTGAGATTATTAGTTAATGATTGAATAACTTGGGGATTCAAGCCTAATTGAGGTAAGTTAAACTGCTCTGTGGCTGTTCTCCCTAAATTTGATAATACACCAAGGTTTGTTAAATTTGTCCCAAAATTAAATGCTCCAGGTTGAGTTATATTGGTGAGTAAATTAGTATCAATCTTGCCACCAGTAATGGCGATATTCCCGGCTTGGGTAAAGTTATTAATTTTCTGAAGAGAAGAGACAACACCATTGATAGTTATAGGAGTATTATTAAAAAGTAGAGAATTACCATTAGCAGTTTGTGATCTCCCAGTTATTAAACCAGATAAAGTCCCAATTGTCGGTTGACCATTTTGGAGAATACCTGCTAAATTACTAACTTCTTTTAATTGTCCAGTCCCTTGAAAATTAGATATTCTACCAATGTCAGTTTCTAAATTAAATGAGTTAACATCTAACCCAGTTAATCCATTAAAAACAGGTACTATGGGATTGTCATAGTTATAATTCAGATTTCCAGATAGATTACCACCTTGAATCATAATTTGCCCTTGAACAGGTAAATTAGCAGCTAAAAAACTGCCAAATATTCCCATTCCTAAAATATTACTAATAGATTTAGTCCACATTTTTTTGCAACTCCTATTATAGAAAAATTTGTATTTTAATTCGTAAAAATATAGCTTTAGAAACTAAAAGTTGTTCGGAGAATACCAATGGTAATCATGTCGCTATTCGGGCTATGTCTTGGCTCAAATATCAAGATTACACCAGGAGTAATATTAATATTATCTGACATTCGATAACGATAAAAAGCTTCTATATGAGTAGTAGTTCCTGGTTGTCCTCCAGCACTACCAAGAGAATCTTTAAGAATACCTGGAAGATTATTAAGTAAGTAGACGAAAATAAATCAAAGTATATTAAGTAATGTAAAAAATCTGGAGATGATTTCGTAGTGAGGGCTTCAGCCCTCAAATGAGGAATAAATTCCTCACTACAAACTTTGAATTATTCAAGCCGTTCTACTT
>NZ_JAQMTJ010000055.1:0-11592 GCF_028330815.1 Dolichospermum lemmermannii CS-548 | reverse complement strand
TTTTTGCTGAACTGGCCATAGAAAAAGGTTGGGATATTTTAGCCTTAGAAGTAGCTCCAGACCATATCCATTTATTTATTAGCGTCAAGCCTACAGACACCCCACATTTAGTTATCAAGGCATTTAAAGGGCGTTCTAGTTTCTACCTGAGAAAAGAATTTCCCCAATTAAAAAAACTACCGTCTCTTTGGACAAGTAGTTATTTTGTAAGCACCGCAGGGAATGTTAGTAGTGAATCGGTGAGGAAATATATTGAAGATCCGCATCACGGATAATACAGAAAATACCGCAGCGGTTAAAACCGCTCGCGCCGCTTCCCTCTCAGGTCTAAAGACGCGCTCGTTTCCCACTTACCGGGTATTCTTATGAGAATAAATAGAATCTGGAAATGAACTACAAGCATATTATTTCATGATGGTGAGCGAAAGGCTACCCATTTACCCGAATGCAGTATAAGTACATTGGTACTTTCCCCAGCGACTATATGCGCCCGATTCAGACAATAATATATCAAAAGCTGATAATATATCTTAAATCACAGAATATAGTAATTAACTGATTATGTCCAACTTAACAACAATCGCCCGACTACGGAATATTATTTTTTCAGTATTTCTAACTCTGATCATTAGTTGCATAGTTCCTGCAACTGCTTCGGCTTCTAACTTGGGAATTGAATCAGGTTCTCTTCGTCCTTGTCCAACTTCCCCTAACTGTGTTGTCAGTCAAAATGCTGATGCTAAACACGCTATTGCACCAATCACTTATGATGTAACAAGAGATAAGGCTAGAGAAACCTTACTCAAAGTTCTCACGGTTGTTCCCCGCACTACAGTTATAGAACAAACAGATAATTATATTCATGCGATTTCTAAAAGTCGCATTTTCAAATTCGTTGATGATGTAGAATTTTATTTTCCTAGCAATGATTCAGTTATTCATATTCGTTCTTCTTCTCGTGTGGGAGATTCTGATTTTGGTGTCAACCGCACTCGCTTAGAGCAAATTCGTTTAGCTTTACGAGATTTGAATATTTAATATGAAAATTGTCAGAATATTGTCAGAAATGGCTAACGCCACGCTTCGCTATCAGGATGTCCAGGATTTAAGGATTAACAGGATGAAAATAAGGATTTAATCACCAATCACCAATCACCAATTCCCTATTCCCTATTCCCTATTCACCAGTGCAAAAATACTCCCGACGACAAAACCTCCAAGATGCGCCCAATAAGCAACTCCTCCCGTTTCTACACTCATATTAGCTGCTGCTTGGAGACTAGCAAAACCAGAAATGAGATTTTGCACAAAGAAAATACCAATAATCACTAATGCAGGAACATTAATTGTGGTGATAAAAAAACCTAAAAAGATTAAAGTGGTAATTCTTGCTTGAGGAAACCAGATTAAATATGCACCTAAAACTCCAGAAATTGCCCCACTTGCTCCCAAGGAAGGAACAGCAGAGTACATACCAATAAACCATTGACATAAAGCAGCTATAGCACCACAGGTTAAATAAAACAATAGATATTTAAAATGCCCTAAGCGGTCTTCAATGTTGTTACCAAATACCCACAAATAGACCATATTGGATATTAAGTGCCACCAACCTCCATGCAAAAATTGTGATGTAAATAAGGTTGTCCACTCTCGACTCCAGTTAATGGTTAATTCTTGCGGTATTACCGCATACAATTGAAAAAACTGTTCTAGTTGTAGATTTGACAAGTTTATTTCATGGAGAAAAACTAGGACATTCATGCCAATTAACCCATAGGTAAAATATGGAGTAATTCGGGTGGGGTTGTCATCGTAGAGGGGAAACACAAATATTGTTCCAAATCATCATTAATAGCACTATAACAGGATTGAGGAGTCAGGACTCAGGAAGGAAAAATGAAGAATAAAGAATATTTTTATCCTATTCCCTGTTTCCTGTTTCCCCGTTCCCTAATTACAAAAGATTTGCTGATTCATAGAGTCTTCTGAGAATAGCTGTAATTTTAATTCCGTAGTCTAAATCCGCAGACCAGCGCCCTGACAATTGATGAACTGACGACGCAACTCCTCTAGTCACAAAGCGAAATCTAGGATCTACTTCTTGTTGGACTAAAGGTTCTAAACTGGCATAGGCTTTTAAATGTTGAATATGCGCTCTGACACCAATTCTGGCGCTGGGAAATGATGCTCCTTCCGCACCACCACCAACTGCACCCAAACCGGCAAAGTTATTTTGCTGGGATTTAATGTCAGTACCAAACCGTAAAAATCCAGTTTCTAAACACATTTGACAAAAAGCAATATCATGATTTATGCCTTCAATTGTTGCTTCTTCTCGATATAGTTTAGGAAGATCAGGAAACTGGGTAATGGCGGTTTCATTATTGGTTTTTAGAAATAGTTGTAGCTGTACTTCTGATGTATTACCATTGGAGATAAGTTGCTCAATTTGTCCAGGACAAACTGTTGAAATTGAGCGTAATTTTACTGTGCGCGTGGCACTATCCCAATCAATAGAAATATGAGAGTCTCGAAGTTCTACAGCTTTAATATACACTATTTGGCGATAGGTAATTCGGCGTAAATTAGCTAATTTGGAAATATCAATCCGTAACCGATCTACTAAATCAATTGGGATGTAAGCATTCCCATTAATTAATACTCCTTGTTCAGCGTAATTTTGTCCATTAATATTGATATTAATGCTAGAATAATTTTCGGTCGTTGGTTGCTGAGGATCATTTGCTTGATTCCAAGTAGTCAGTCCTTCCGCAATTCCGATGGCAAAATCACGACGACGACTTTGTAATAAAGCCCGATCTTCAGGACTGCTTAAAAAACCGACTTGTAGTAATAAAGCTCCAATCACAGTTTGACGACAAAATTGTAAATTACCCAAGCCGCTATCTGTATCTGGTTTCACTCCGCGATTTGGTAATTGGGGGACACGACGCAAAAGTGCCATTAATACCATTTCGGCATTTTGTTTGCGTTGGTCATTTTTGGCAATATAAAATGCACTTGCTCCCCGCACCGATGGACTATTAGCAGCATTGGCTTGAATTTCTAGCGCTACATCCTTGGTATTAGCACGAGCATTAATCCAAGCGATGGTTTGAGCCGCACTCAAATCATCAGGAACAGCTAAAACCTCTACGTTACGGGTGCGGAGTTCTGTCACTACCAAATCTCGCAAAAGAATCATTTCCTTTGCTTCCGTTGTGCCACCAGCGATCGCACCGGGGTCATTTTTACCCGCTTCTGTGCCACCATGTGCCGCAGAAATAAAAATCCGCCCCATTTTTACCTATTTCCGTTGCTAAGTCCCGGCAATTGCAATTCTTTGACACTCTCAGGGAGCCAAGCCACTGAGATTCTACTGACAGAATTAGATTAAGGGTTTAGCCCAATCCAATCTCGCTGCGACCGCCAAACGCCGCCTAGACGCTCAAAACAACTGCCAATCAAGGTGTTGAAATTGCGCTTACTTTTATTGTTTTCAATGTTTTCAGAATCCATCACTAAGCCAAGACTCGGTACGCTCCACACCCTGCCATTACTCGCTCTTTTAAGTCATACTGCCGTTAGGACTTGAACCTAACCGTTGTTTCATAGAAGCCGGGATTGCTCCGTACTAGGATGCTTCAACACATAGATGTTTTTTGTTCTTACTCACAATTTAATTCTAACATACCACAGGGATTAAAATCCCTCGTGTCGCTTATATCTCAGGGAGCCAAGCCGCGCTCGTTTTACGCTTACCGGATGCTCTTATAAATTAGCGATCGCTTCTGCAATTCTTCCAGACACAAAAGGTAAAATTTCCCGACTCTTAGCTTGTGCTTTCCCTTCCGTAAACACCACCAACAGATAAGGACGTTGATCTGGTAATTCAATATAAGCCGCATCATGGCGGACTGTGCTTGTCCAACCTGCTTTTGACCAGATTTGACTATTTTGAGGTAATCCACCGCCTAAGAAGCCTGTAACCTGGTCTTCTTCCACATCTTGGGGTAAGTCATCAGGGTTAATATTACGTTTGATTAAATTCATCATAGATTGCGATCGCTCACTAGAAACCGTCACCCCACCCACGATACTATGTAATAATCTCGCAGTCGCATCCGTCGTCACCATATTCCGATTTTCAAACATCTCCCCATAAAAAGCCCTTTCCCGGCCATAGGGACCATCACCCCAAGTTTTTTGACAGACATTAATTGCTTGCATTTCCTCCCACCCCAAGGACTGGTAATAGCGATTAATAATATTGCGTTGATATTTCCAAGTTTCAAAAGGACCAGGACTTAACAGCGGACCAGAAGTAGTCCCACTGATGATATCCACAATTAAACTGGTAGCATCATTACTAGAATCAACGATCATATCCGTCAAAGCCCGGTTTAATTCCCCCGAAGTCTGACTCATACCTTTTTCTAGCCATTCTTGCACCACCACCAAATAAAATAATTTCACCACACTGGCCGGATAAATCCGTTCTCCTCCCCGATAGCTAAAACCCCGCACCGGATGTTCCCAAAAAGCGTTAGGAGTCAGCGCACCACCCGTATTCACTGGTGCGGGAGGATCATAGACAACCCAAGTCAAAGCAATTTGATTTGCTGCTAAAGTGGGAAACTCTGCCCAAGTTGCCTCTACAATTTGATTACCGATATTTTCTAGTTGTTGATCTTGATTAAAAAAAACCATTTGTGAATAATGTCCTTATGGTATTCAGAGTCTAGTTTCTAGCTTCATTCTATCATTACCTGTATAATTGCTGAGGTATGAAATCTAATTAAACTAATTTTAGGTAATTTAATATGATATTTGATTTAACAAAACTTAATCAAACTTGCAATCCTCATAAAACTCTTGATCAACAAAATGACGAATTACACATTGCATAGACTTTCAAAACATCTTTTAAATTATTTCCCCAAAAAATGAGTAATCTAAAATTAGCACAATATCAATGTTTAACTAACTTGAATCTCTATGATTCTCCTGAATGTATAAGTTTATCCACCCAAGCCGCAACAGGACGACATTTACGAATAACATCAAATCATCAAGATACAGCAGTTGAAGTTTGTTTATGTGAAGATGATTATCCCGGATGGTTATCACTTGAAGATTTGCAGTTTCTCCAACCCGCAGAAACAGTATATCAACCCCAATTCATCTCAACCGCAGAAATTCAACAACACATACCCACAGTTATCGCTTTTACCCAAGCAGCAAAAGCACAAGACAATTATTACCTTTGGGGTGGCACAGTTGCACCTAATTATGACTGTTCTGGTTTAATGCAAGCAGCATTTAAATCCGTAGGCGTTTGGCTACCAAGAGACGCTTATCAGCAAGAAGCTTTTACCCAAACAATTGATATTAAAGAATTACAACCAGGGGATTTAATCTTTTTTGGTACTCCTCAAAAAGCCACCCACGTAGGCTTATATTTGGGTAATAATTGCTATATTCACAGTTCAGGAAAAGATCAAGGACGCAACGGTATTGGTATTGACCAACTTTCAGAACAAGGGAATAAAGTTAGTCAGGCTTATTATCAACAATTACGCGGTGCTGGTAGAGTTGTGAAAAGTTATGAACCACAGGTGAGATAAAATGAAAGATGATGAATGGTGGGATAATTTTCCTGCTGCTTTGAGACCAGCCTATGCCTTTGGGGAAGTTAACGAACCAATTTCACTCTACAAAGGCGAACTAGAAATTGAGAAAAATCAAAGAATCACCCAAGGAAATGGCGAAGTATATCTCAAATGGTTTCCCTATCCTCAAATTGAATTTAAGTTATCTAGTAATAGATCATTAATTGGTTATGATACTGGTGAGACTAAACTAAAACTGACAGAGATTCAAGGATTAGTGAAGGTTTGTATTTCCCGATTTGATAGAAATTCAAGATTTAACGAAACATTAAATCAAACTCAGGATTCAATAGAAGTTTGGGGAAGACCAACAGAACCTATTATAATTGGTTCAGGAAATTATTTAGCATATATCAAATTTCACTTAACCAACTTTCATCAATTATTTGGTTCTGGTAAGTCAGTATTTGTTTCAGAAAATTTCAGCAAAACTGTAATTGAAAGAGTTGTATTTGAGGCTGGGGTTTGGAGAGTAACTATAGACCAGCTTGATAGAGTAAGTGAAAGATTAAATCCCCTAAAATTTCAAGGAGGTTATGCCGTTACCCATGTAGGAAAACTTGAAAAAAATGATCAAACAGTTTTCGCAGCTAATGAAGCGCGTGATTTCTTAGAAGCTTTTTCCTATTTTCTTTCATTTGTTCGAGGATTTCGAGTTTCTCCAACTCTTCTAGTAGGCTACAATGTGACTGAAGAGGAAGTGTGGAAGGAGTGGACTTCATCAAATTCAGATCCTTGGAAATCAGTAGATTCCTGGGCTTGGAGTGTGCCAGGGACAAGCCTTAAAAATGCTTTTCCGGGTTTTTGGCAATGGTGGCAAGCTTGGGGTGAATCAGCAAAATTGGCTATTTATCGGTATTTGCAAAGTAATAGAAATGCGGGTGGTACAGAAGACTCAATTATTTTGGCACAAGCTGCTTTAGAGCTTCTGTCATGGATTAAATTAGTAGAAAAGGGCAGTATTACTGAAGAAGATTTTAATAGAGGGAGATTCAGGTCAACTTCAAGAAAAGTAAATCAGCTTCTTAAAGAATGTGGTATTCCGCAGGATATACCATCTGAGTTTATTGAATTAGCAGAATTTGAAAGCCAGCTTCATCATAGTAATAATAATGGAGCTTATGCCTTTGTTGAATTAAGAAACAGTATTATCCATTCAGAGCCTAACAATCGCAGCAGATTTACTAATACTAGTGCTGAAGCTATACAAGAAGCTTGGATACTTGGGCTATGGTATGTCGAGATGGTAATCTTAAAGCTATGCGACTATAACGAGTCTTATTTCAACCGTATACAAAAAGTAGGCTATTCTGGTGATTTAAAATACGTACCTTGGAAATAATTTGACTTTACTCTAAACAATTTCTAGAGGACAATAGGACGCTATTAGCAATAAATACTTACTAGAAACTACCATTATTTCTAATACACGCTATAAAGTGAATATTTTTTTATTTGCAATTCCTCAACCATGTAAAATTAACCATCAGTTATCAACTATTTAGCAATGACCAATCACCAATCACCAATCACCAATTACCAATTACCAATCACCAATTACCAATTACCAATTTTAGATGTATCTGTAGTTGTCCCTATTAAAGATGAGGTCGAAAGTTTACCCTTATTACTAGAAGCCATTTCTGCGACTCTCACCGCTAGTGAATTGAATTATGAAATTATTTGTGTAGATGATGGTTCTAGTGATGGTACAGCAGAATTTCTCAAAGCACAAGCCCAAACGCGCACTGATTTAAAAGCGATCATTTTGCGACGTAACTATGGACAAACTGCGGCTATGTCTGCGGGTTTTAATTATGCTACCGCTAAAGTAATTGTGACTTTAGACGCTGATTTGCAAAATGACCCCGCTGATATTCCCATGTTATTAGCAAAGCTGGATGAAGGTTATGATTTAGTCAGTGGTTGGCGGCAAAATCGTCAAGATGGGGCATTAAATCGGTTGCTTCCTTCTAAAATCGCCAATTGGTTAATTCGTCGGGCTACAAGCGTCTATATTCATGATTATGGTTGTTCTTTGAAAGCTTATCGATCTGAATTGGTTGCAGATATGAATCTTTATGGAGAACTACACCGCTTTTTACCTGCATTGGCATATATTGAAGGGGCGAGAATTACAGAAGTACCTGTCCGTCATCATGCGCGACGCTTTGGACAAAGTAAGTATGGCATATCGCGGACGTTCCGGGTATTGATGGATTTATTAACTATTCTGTTTATGAAGAAGTTTCTCACCCGTCCCATGCACGTTTTTGGGCTATTAGGCTTAATTTCTATGGTTTCTGGGGGAGGAATAGGTATATATTTGACTGTTATCAAATTGGCTTTTCATGTAGATATTGGTAGCCGTCCTTTATTGATTTTGGCAGTGTTGCTGTTAGTAACAGGAGTACAGCTATTTTGCTTCGGCCTTTTGGCAGAATTACTGATGCGGACCTATCATGAATCTCAAGGACGACCAATCTATCGGGTGCGGGAAGTTGTGGCGAAAAATATTAAGTAACGTAACAATAGAGAAATAATACTTTTTGCATTATTGCATCTGCCGTGAAAGCCTTTGATACTTTTGACGCTAATCTGCGAAAAAACCTGCTCATGTTATTTGCAGCGGGTTTGTTTTTCTGGTCAGGTTTGGCTTCGTTATTGCCTACCTTACCCTTATATATTGAACATATTGGTGCAAGCAAACAAGAAATTGGCATTGTTATGGGTAGCTTTGCCATTGGGATGTTGCTATGTCGCCCGTCAATGGGGGCTTTAGCAGATATACGAGGACGTAAAATAGTATTATTGATTGGAATGTCCGTAGCAGCGATCGCTCCTTTGGGATATTTGTTTGTCAAATCAATTATTCCCCTGATGATAATTCGCTCCTTTCATGGCATTAGTATCGCTGCTTTTGCCACAGCTTACATTGCCCTAGTCAGCGATTTAGCACCAGAACACCGTCGCGGTGAAGTTGTCGGTTACATGAGTTTGGTAAGTCCTTTAGGTGTGGGAATAGGTCCTGCTATCGGGGGATTTTTGCAAGCAAGCGCTGGTTATACTCCGTTATTTTTATCATCTGCGGCTTTAGGTGGCATGGGTTTATTATGTATAATCCCCATTGTCAATCCACCTATTATCACCAAACCACATAACAGCAAAAATGATAACTTTTGGCAAATATTAACTAGTCCTCGCGTGCGAATTCCGGCCATTGTCTTATTGCTGAGTGGTTTGACTTTAGGTAGTTTGCATACTTTTATCTCCCTATTTATCAAATCAACCGGCGTTGATTTAAATCCAGGTTTCTTTTTCTCTGCTGCCGCTGTCTCCAGTTTTAGTTGTAGATTATTTAGTGGTAAAGCTTCTGATAGATATGGTCGGGGTTTGTTTGTTACCATAAGTTTAATAGCTTATACACTCTCTATCATCTGCGTTTGGCAAGCAAATAACTCTTTCATGTTCTTATTAGGAGCATTGATGGAAGGTGCTGCTTCTGGTACACTCATTCCCATGATTTCTGTATTAATGACAGATAGGGCTTTACCCCATGAACGCGGGAGAATATTTGGTGCTTCCTTAATGGGATTTGATATCGGTTTAGCTATAGCTGGTCCAATTTTTGGTACATTTGCCGAAACCCTGGGTTATCGGAATATGTTTGGTTTGACTACGGGTTTAACTGTGATAGCCATGATCATCTTCCTTACCCAGTCTAGTCGTAATATCCCTCAATCTCTACGTTTTGCCTTTGGTCGCACAGAAGATATCTATGCTGTGAAATAATATCTTCAAAAATTAGATATGGATTATCAACAACCCTTGTAGAGACGTTTCATGGAACGTCTCTACGATATTTGTCACCAAATCTCTGTTAGAAACTACCAAATAAAAAAATATCCCAAAACTGACGCAAAAACCTGCTCTATTTCTTCTTTCTCTGTGTTCTCTGTGCCTCTGTGGTTCGTTTATTCAACCCATTAAAAATGCACAAACTCCAAAAAAGGAACCTGTGCATTTTTAATTATAAAATGGGCGAGGAGGGATTCGAACCCCCGACACCGTGGTTCGTAGCCACGTGCTCTAGTCCACTGAGCTACACACCCTTGACCCACGAATTTAATAATAGCACATACTTTCCCAATGACGCAAGCTAATTTTTCAAATTCTTTTCCACTAACCCATTTGGATGCCCAAGGAGAGGCTCAAATGGTTGATGTATCAGGCAAAGTCGCCACCATTCGCCACGCTCTAGCCACTGGTAAGGTGCGAATGTTACCTGAGACGTTCGCCGCTATTCAAGCCGGTAACACCCCCAAGGGGGACGTTTTAGCAACTGCTAGGTTAGCGGGAATCATGGCTGCTAAACAGACAGCTAATTTAATTCCCCTTTGTCACCCCTTACCCTTACAGAAAATCACTGTGGAGATTATCCCCGATGCTCAACTACCTGGTTATCAAATTGATGCCACTGTGAAAACCAAAGCGGAAACTGGCGTGGAAATGGAAGCTTTAACAGCGGTATCTATTGCCGCTTTAACTTTATATGATATGGCTAAAGCCTTAGAAAAATCAATTCAGATTGAAGGAATTCATTTAGTCAGTAAGACAGGTGGAAAGTCTGGAGATTGGGGATAGGGCGTAGGTTGGGTTAAGCGACAGTGCAACCCAACGTAATCATTAATAATGTTGGGGTTGGGAGTTGGGATGTTGGGTTTCCTTGCGTCAACCCAACCTACCTATGATTATAAATTTACTCAAAAACTACCGTTCTATTTCCATAAACTAAAACGCGATTTTGTAAATGCAATCTTACCGCTCTTGCTAACACAATTCTTTCTAAATCTTTCCCTTTTCTAATTAAATCATTTACCTCATCCCGATGACTTACCCGCACTACATCTTGTTCAATAATTGGTCCTGCATCTAAGTTAGGGGTAGCATAATGGGCTGTTGCACCAATAATTTTTACTCCTCTTTCAAAGGCGCGATGATAGGGATTAGCACCAATAAATGCAGGTAAAAATGAATGATGAATATTAATAATTTGCGGGAATTTTTCAATGAAATCTGCGCTAACTATTTGCATATATTTTGCTAAAACTACCAAATCAATTTTGTATTCATGCAGTAATTCTAGTTGTTTAGCTTCTTGTTCTTGTTTATTGTCTTTAGTAATAGGTATGTAATGATAATCAATGCCAAATTGTTCAACTACTGGTTGTAAATGGGGATGATTACTAATAATCAAAGGAATCTCCCCATGAAATTCTTTAGCGTGATATCTCCAAATTAAATCAAATAAACAATGATCTTGACGACTTACCCAAATAGCAATGCGGGGAAGAGTATCAGAAAAGTGTAATTCCCATTTTGCATTTAAAGATTGAGCAATAGCATTAAAAGCGGGAGCAATTAAATCTTTTGGTAAATTAAATCCTTTTAATTGCCATTCTATGCGAGTTAAAAATAATCCAGCTTCAAAATCTGTATGCTGATCTGCATGAGTAATATTGCCACCATAATCATAGATGAAATTGGCGAATTTGGCTACCAATCCCTTTTGATCTGGACAAGAAATTAATAAAGTTGCTGTTTGTTTTGTCATTGAAAATAAGAAATAATAATTTTTGCTATTTGAAATCTCGTTCCCAGTCTCTGACTGGGAATGCTATCACAGAGGCTCTGCCTCGACTATAATTGAGAGCAGAACCTTCTAGAATTGCCCCGACTATAATGAAGGCAGAGCCTTCTAGAATCCATTCCCATACCATTGGTGACAAGTTAAGGCTATAAGTCTTTTGTCAAGCGGTTTTTGGATAATTATTGAAAAAAAACTCGTCAGACCCCCGCTGGAGATCAGGAAAAGGCGCGACAATTAACTTAACATTTGGTTTTCGTTTCTGTTTGA
>NZ_JAQMTJ010000054.1:0-2673 GCF_028330815.1 Dolichospermum lemmermannii CS-548 | reverse complement strand
ACCTTGCATATGCCGTAATGAATGGGGTTAAAGCTAGGGGAGAAAAAGGACAATACAGTACAGAACGTATTCATTTTAACAAAAATAACCATTCTTAACTTTTCGTTACATAGTTAGAAACTTTTCCGCCGACCTACTTAATGCCTGTATTATTTATCTCAAGGGCAAAAACTTTCATTTAAAACAAAAGCTGGAGAATATCCCACTTTCAGAAATTGCTGTTTGTTCAGTTGTGAAGGGTGAATTATTTTATGGATCAATTCGTAGTGCTAACCCAGAGCGTAATCTGAGGTTACAGCAAGAATTTTTGAGTCAATTTGTGTCTTTGCCTTTTGATGACCAGTCTGCTAGAATTTTCGGAGAGATTCGCGCCCAACTTGCTGCTAATGGAACACCTATTGGAGCTTACGATTTACAAATTGCGGCTATTTCTTTAGCGAATAATTTGATCTTAGTTACACATAATACTAAAGAATTTTCACGCATTCCCCAACTACAATTGGAAGACTGGGAAATAGATATTTTGTAATCTTTTAACTGTAAGCATTACAGCTATCAGTGCGATAGCGAAGCGCGACCTAGGAATCGCTCGTAGGTTGGATTGATGAAGTGCGATAGCGAAGCGCTCCGCAGGAATCGTTTGTAGGTTAGATTGATAAAGTGCGATAGCGAAGCGCGACCTAGGAATCGCTCGTAGGTTGGATTGATAAAGTGCGATAGCGAAGCGCGACCTAGGAATCGCTTGTTGGTTGATATAATCTGTTCGATTAGTACAAAATATTAGTGTAAACATTTAAAATAATCTATGCTAAATAATCTAAATATTAAAAACTTCACAGTTTTTCCTAGTGCAAATCTCCAATTCTCTAAATATCTGAATGTAATAGTTGGAGAAAACGGATCGGGGAAAACACATCTTCTTAAAGTTGCCTATTCAGCACTTGCAACCAGTTGGGAAGAAAGCCGCAAGCCAACAAGTAGTACACCAACAAAAGCTTTAATGCAAACTCGTCTAGCTGACAAGCTTATCAATGTTTTTCGTCCAGAATCTCTTGGACGGCTCGCTCGACGAAAGCAAGGACGTGAGAGATGTGACATTAAACTCTTGTTTGAAGATAAACAGTTCAATTTTGAATTTAGCTTTTCTACAAATAGTAAAACAGAAGTGCTAATCGAGAAAGTTCCAAAGGGTTGGCTTGACACTTCACCAGCTTATATCCCAACTCGTGAATTGCTTAGTATTTTCCCAAACTTTGTTTCCGTTTACGAAGGCCATTACCTTGAATTTGAAGAAACTTGGCGAGACACTTGTATACTTCTAGGCGCTCCTTTACAGCGAGGGACTAAAGAGAAAAGAATTCAAGAATTGTTAGCTCCGCTTGAAACATCAATGGGTGGCTCAATCGAGCTAGATAAGAATGGGCGTTTTTATTTAAAAAATGAGCGCGGTCGCTTTGAGATGCCACTTATTGCAGAAGGCCAGCGTAAATTAGCAATGCTGGCGCGTTTAATTGCAACTGGGGTATTAATGGACAAAGGTTTTCTATTTTGGGATGAGCCTGAAGCAAATCTCAATCCACTTCTGATAAAACAAGTAGCTCAAAGCATTGTGAGCCTAAGTAAAATAGGGATTCAAGTATTTATTGCCACTCATAGTTTATTCCTGTTGCGTGAGCTTGAAATATTAATGACTGATAAGCAAAATATTGAACTCAACTCACGATTCTTTGGTTTGCACTTTTCAGATGACGGTGTTGTGGTCAACCAAGGAGATACAATTGACGAAATTGGCGATATTACAACACTGGACGAAGAGCTTGCTCAATCTGATCGCTTTATCAGTAGTGGGGTTTGAGTGTGATAAACATCCAGGTTGATAGCTTGATATTTACCTTTCCCGATTCATGGAAAGTTTGCAAGTACGATGAATGGGCTTTTTATCGTCACCAGTTCTCTAAGATGTCGCCTGGAATTAAAGCAGTTGATCTTCTCGCAATTGAGAGTCAGGTGATATGGTTAATTGAAGCCAAGGACTATAGACAGCATCCTCGGACTAAAACCATAGATTTAGCAGATGAAGTAGTGCAAAAAGTCTTGTATACCCTTGCGGCTATGTTACCTGCCAAGATTCACGCATCAGACATATCCGAAAGTAATTTTGGTGGGGAAATTTTGAAAGGGCAACAGTTGCGTGTTGTTTTGCATCTTGAGCAACCAGTAAAAACTTCAAAGTTATTTCCACGTGTTATTGACCCTTCAAAGGTACAGCTTAAATTGAGAAGTCTAATCAAACCAATTGATCCGCATCCAAAAGTCGTTGAGTCTAACCAGATGCAAGGGTTACAGTGGACAGTGACGGAACTATAAATACTTAATTTTAATCTCCGCGTCTAAATAGATGGTAATGGCTAACACTGTTTTGGTATCAACCGCAAAGACCGTTTCTTAGATTCCCAAAGGGCTTTTGTCAGGTTGCCATTTACACCTTGACTAAGTGCGATAGCGAAGCGCTCCGCAGGAATCGCTCGTAGGTTACCTGAGTTCGATGTAAGAAAACCAGCTAAAAATGAGTATTCAAAAGGGTTAGAGGCTTTTCTGGAAAGAGCCTATATTCTCAATAAACATTAATTATTGAGAATTAATAGGAAACCAGCCTAGATTTAAGTAAATTTT
>NZ_JAQMTJ010000053.1:0-11286 GCF_028330815.1 Dolichospermum lemmermannii CS-548 | reverse complement strand
AAAATTTACTTAAATCTAGGCTGGTTTCCTATTAATTCTCAATAATTAATGTTTATTGAGAATATAGGCTCTTTCCAGAAAAGCCTCTAACCCTTTTGAATACTCATTTTTAGCTGGTTTTCTTACATCGAACTCAGGTGTCCGATGTCTGTTAATGCACCTATACAACGGTGTAAGGCGCGGATACGTGATTCCTGCCAGTCATGATTTTTGCCAATAATTAACTCATGTTGAGCGATCGCTTTGATGAGTTTCGAGATATTGGGATCATCCCCCCACATCATCCCGAATTCTAGGGCGATCGCTTCTAGTTCGGCTTTGTCACGTTCTGATACCGACAGGGTGATAGACTGACCTTTTCGACTCATTATAAGTGTCCGTGTACTTTATACTTACTTTATCTTGTCAACTTCTATTTTGAGTGTCATTATAGATTTTAACAACGAGTTACGGACACAATATGAGGTATTTAAAAAAGATATTAAAAAAGCCAGAGTCTAGCTCTGGCTTACAAGCCCTGATAGGGATTAATGAGTTATGTTAATGCCTTGATCACATCTTTACTACAGTTTCAATCCCTTATAGGGATTAGGGTCTAGTCTCAAGGCTTCTTTAGTATATATCTTAAAAGTTTCATGGAACAATTTTTTTCATTACCAGATTTTTATTCACTTCTTTGCTACAGACAAAATTTTGGTGCTATATTAAATTAAAGAGAACCGAAACAAAGCTGTTTCAGTTCACCTATGTTGAGTGGTATCTCATAGGTTAGCACTGATATGGCTATTTCGGCGCAAACTTATTGAGGTAATTTTTTGTGAAAGATAATCTTCCAGATCGTATGCTTCAAGTTATGTCAGATTCTTGCTGGCATTCTACAGAAGAACTAGTCGAAAAAATTAGCCACCGATTTTCTGCAACTATGCACGTCCTCAAGAAAAGAGGTTATCAGTTTAATAAACGTCGTATTCAAGGTCAACAGCATGAGTATAAACTGGTAATCGAGTCAAAAGCGATCGCTTAAAAAGAATTTCTAACATATTGGGGGTAGTTTCTCCTACTCCCATTTCTTGAAAATAGTAGTTAGTAATGCAGAAATTTCTTGAAGAAAATAACTCCTATAGCTGGACTAAAGCAAATGCAAAACAATACTTCCACAATTACAGAACTTCAAGAATTATCCTCACAAATTCCTGAGAAAATACCTTACTTAAAAATGTTAGTTTTATTTGGTTCTAGAGCAACTGGTAAAACTAAAGCTGATAGTGACTGGGATTTTGCAGTTTTATATGATGAAGAAAAACGTCAGAATTACATAGCAAATAATATTGCTGTTTTATTTGAACTGCCAATTGTGATTGGTGAAGTTTTACAAATTAATCCTGATATTATAGATATTGTAGAACTAAATAAATGTTCTTGGTTAATTAGTCATTTTGTAGCGCGTGATGGAATTATGTTATATGAAAAATTTACTGGACAATTTAATGATTTTTGCTTAAATTCCTTAAAAGCTGAATCAGAGTTAAAGAAATTTCGTAAAGAGCAACAACGAATTATTGAAATAGAGTTAAATAAGTGGGGAGCATGAATAATATAGATTCTGAAATAGTTTTATCAAGACTAAGGTTAATTACCAAATATTACAACACCTTAGTAGAATTTAATTCTCTGAGTCTTGATGAATTTTTAGGTGATTTTCGTCAACAACTAATTGTAGAAAGACTATTGCAATTAATGACTCAAGCCGCAATAGACATCAATGATCATATATTGTCAAAACTCAAATCTGGAAAGTCTTACACTAATTTTGAGGCTTTTATTGAATTAGGTAAATATCAAATTCTTACTCCTGAACTAGCAAAACAAATTGCGCCATCATCAGGTTTAAGAAATCGTTTGGTTCATGAATATGATGATATAGATCCGAATCAGGTTTTCATGGCAATTAGTTTTGCATTACAGCAATATCCGCTTTATGTTAGACAAATCAACTCTTATTTAATTACATTGGAAGAAGAAAATGATTAAACGCGGTCGGCTTTTAAATCGTCCTCCTAAATCCTTAGAGGAAATTTATTTCAGTGAAATTCGCCCCCAACTTTATGAAAACCATGCACATCATCATCAATATGGTGTGAGAACAGGTACAACTCTTGCAGAACATTTAGACTCTGCGTGTCAGTTTATTTTGACAGTTAGCCGCATAGCAGAAGTAGCAGAAGATAAACGACCTTTATTATTAGCTGCAACTGCTGTTCATGACCTCAATAAATTAGATCCTCAAGAACGAAAGGTCAAAACCTTAGCTAGAGATAAAGACTTTTTAAAAGAACAACTTGAAAAAGCTTGTGTTCTTAGCTTTGTAGTCACAGATGATAACTTAGAATTAGTCAGAAAGTTGATTGAACGTCATTCAGGTCACAGCGTCAGTGATGGTGCTAGATTTTTACCAGAAGACCCAAATATTGAACGTTGGGCTGCAATGTTAGTTGCTGCTGATTTGTTTGATTTAGGTATTCCTGATGCACAACGATTTCGTAAAATAGAAACAGAATTAACGGTCGCTTTTGGCAGAAAATGTAATCTTTTTCGAGTGCGTTTATCAGAAGATAAAGGTTATATTACATCCTTGTTACTGGGTGCTTGTGAAGAAGTTTTACAAAAATATGGCTTTCATCCCATCGCCATTTTTCCAGATAGCGAACTTTTTGAAGGTGGAAATTTACCAAATGTAGATTTAACCAAAGAAATCGCTACTGTTTGGCAAAGTAAAATTGATCAAGTTTTTGGTAACAATATTGAAAAACTTGTCAGAGCCACTAAAGATGGTATCAAAGTTACTCATCAGGCTATTCAACAAAATGTTGATGAGGTTTTAGTCAATATTCAGGCTCTTTTAGAAAAGAAGAAAGCAGGTTATAAATCAGATAAAGTTGCTGAATCTGTAACTAAATGGGGTGAAGATGCTGGTGAGGAAGCACTAGAAAAAGCTGCTGAACTGGGATTATTGCCTGTAAGTAATGCAGAAGAATTTGCTATATCTGAAGGTTTGAAAGCAGCTTATCTGAGTTATCGAGAAGCAGGTTTAAATCCTAAAGAAGTTTGGGATAAAATCTCTCATCATGCTGGAATTTCTGAACATCAACGCCTTGCACTTGAAGCATTTAATGGTCAGTATGGACGACCTTTATTTGCAGCAAAAGCCGCTATTAATGGCATTGAAGGTATTAACGAAGCCCTCAAAGAGTCTTTTCAGTTAAGAAATAATAGTACAGAAACTTCTGAAGAAATAGAAGTATCTGAAGAAATGATTTTAGCAGTTCACAGAATGGTAAATTTACCTTTTGCTAATCAGTTAATTGGAATTAATGAATTAGATGCTTATGTAGAAGCTAATCCTAGACAAAGATGTTCTTTAGGTTCTACATCCAGTGAAATAGATGAATTAATTTCCGCAAATATGCCTCCTGGAACAAAAGTACAGGTTTTTTCTAATCGTTTACCAGGTGGTATTAGTGCTGAACCAAAAAGACAAGCAGATTCTATTGCTGCTTTAGCTTATCAACTGATGACAGTGGGTGCAAATTTTCCTAAAGTTAGCAAACAAGAACCTCTTTATTTACATTTAGCATTACCAAAAGGTTCTGCTCCCGAACTTTTGATAATTTGGCGCGAACTGTTAAAACAACTAGCAGTAACAAATACTGAAGGGGGTACTGTTACTGTTGATCAATTACAACTTTATCGAGATCACAAACTTGAATTTAAAGCTAATAAGGTAGTTGGTGCAGCATTACCTAAACGACCGGATTTTATTCATACATCTGTGATTATTCCTTTAGTTTGGGGAGATGTTAATACTTCTTTAGCTTTACTCAAATCACTGAGATTAGGATTAGAAATATCTTTATCTTTAGATATTGGTTTTCCTTTTACTTTAAGCAGCAATATGGAGGTAGATTTATTTGATGATGTATATGGCAGAGTTGAAGGTATTCCTGCTGCACTGCAACCTTTACTAGGAAATGGACAATATGAACGTTTTAAGAATGAAAAGACCCAGGAAGATAGGAATACTCTCAGTGCAGAAGAAATTCTTGAAAGATTACGTTGTCTTGGAGAACTAGCAATATCTGTTGCCAGCATTCAGAAATCTGATGATTGTTTATATGATTTGGCTCGTACTTGTGATAGACCAATTAAACTTTATTTTGTTTTGTTACGTTGGATTTTACGAGAACAAGATGAACCAAATTTGAGCATTATTTGGAGTCGAATTTGTCAGCCTTTAAATACATTAATGGAGAGCCTTATGCCTAATGAAAATTCACTTTTGACTAAATATTTAAAAGAAGCTGCTCAAATAGCCGCAGAAGGCAGAATTTGGGGAAGTTCATTTAAAAGAACTGCTCAATCAGAACCTTTTACAGCTTTTATTGCTGCTGTCAAAACTCAAAAACCTTATTTAGATTTGGAGGTAATGTTTGCAGCTTTAGTTCAGCAATATCATACTCGTTTAGATCGAATTAGTGAATATCATGTAGGAGTAAAAAAACTTGAACAAGTTAAGCATTATTACGATGTATTACGCAAGCTATACGAGGAAGTTTACTTAGCACGTCCAGAAAAGTTGTTATCTGATCAAAAGACTTTAGAAGCTGCTTATTTATTTTTCTTAGAAGAAGCACGTACAAAGCTAAAAAATAAATCAGAAGATGATTCTGATGAAACAAATACAACTGTTTAATTAATCATTAACTAACTAGGAGTTTATCATGTCAATTCAAAAGCTTTCCCCTGTTCTCGCAACTACCTACGAAAATTTCCCCAAAGGTCGGTTTATTACTTTAATTGTTCTCAGAACAACTCACTCAGAAACTATTTTTCGCACAGAAGGTTCTGGTGAGTCAATGTGTAATGAATTTGTTCAAGTTGGTGTGAATAATGATAATATTATTCAACGGTTGGTGATGACTAAACGTAAACAAGTAGCACCAGAAAGACGTTATGGAAGAGAACATTTAAGAGCGCACGAACTTTTATACACTAACGTCAAAGATAGCTCTATTTGCTCTTTAAATACTAATGCACCTTGTGAAATGTGTGTAGATTGTTTCCTTTATGGTTTCGCTGCTGGTGGAGGTGGCGCACAAAAAAGCCGTATTTGGACTGAAGATGCTTTTAGTATATTATCCGCTACTGATGTGGTAGGCGATCGCACTATTAACGCCATCTATGAAAACGGTACAATGCGAGATGAAAAAGGTAATCCTTCAACCGCTTTAAATACTAGCGAATACATCAAACCAGGAGTTCATTTTTTAGATGTTGTCACACTCAAAGATGTAACTGCTGATGAATTGCGGTACATTATCGGAAATATTCTTTTTACCAGTCGTTATGGTGCGGTTTCCAGTCGTGTAGGAAGAATGGAAAATCAAATATTAGGTATTTTTGGCAGTATTACCGAATTGCCTAGCTCCTTGGAACTTGTACAAGCTATTTATGATGTTTTAGGTGAACCTTTAGAACATCCTTTAAATATTAATCGAGTCATCACAGCAACTAAGCAAGTAATTACAAATTGGCAAAACAGAAGAGGGGTTTCTGTGCAACTATCTGATGAAGAATTAGGAAATTTAATTACTGATGTAGAAACCCACTGGTCAGAAGCAGAACGTGATACTTTTCTCAAACGTTTAAGTCAATCCTATGAACCTTTCCGTCAAGTTGCACCTGAAAAAAACAAAGGTAAAGGTAAAGGTAAAAACAAAAATACTCCAGTTGAAGTAGAGAGTTAAATTATGTCAACAATTCCTTTTTCACAGGCAAAACTTATTGAATTAAGCTGTCTTGAACCAGTCTTTTTTGCCTCTAGGGAGTTGTCTGATACCTATTACACTGAGGGGTTACTTGGGAATTATGCTTTAACCTATGCTTTAGGTTGGGTAAATTCCCCCTATCGTCTCCAAGGTCAGGCTACAGGACGACCAACCTACAAAGAAGATTTTCAAGCAATAGCTCAATCCTGCTACATTTTACCAGCTTCACCAATAGGCAGAGTTACATTTAGATTTGAAAGATTTAACGCTCTTTCTGATGCTTATTGGTACACCATGACTAATAATCGTGTAGCAACTGCCAGAGAAGATTTACCATTACAACGTCAAGGTACAAAACCTAGTTCATTTAGAGCAAGTAATTTTCCTCAAACTGGAAGATTACGCATGATTGAAAGGGGTAATAAATTCCAAACATTAGTATTTGGAAATCAACAATTACCAGATTATATTCGTGTGGGAAAATTCGCTAGTAAAGTTAAAGTGAATGTCTTAAAAGAGTTTCCTATAACTTTACTTCCAGAAGGCGAATATAAAAGTCAATTTTATCTAAATGTTGCTGATTTACCAAGACAAATAGAAATATTTGCTTTTGATTTAATCTCTATACCTCCTGCACCGATATTAAAAAATCTTCATTTTCGAGGTGCAGCTTGGCAAATTGGCGAAATGATTGTACCCGCAGGTTTACATTATTGTGGTAGAGAAAACAGAAATGAGTAATCAAAAATTAGTTATCAGGTTAGAAAATCGGAGTATTTCAGCTTGTGCATCTCCAGATGAATTATCTTTCATGGGTGGTAAACCACTACAACATCAAATTGATGTATTTGAAAAATCAAAAGATGCCGATATTATTCTTGATTTAGCACCAACTGGAACGGGAAAAACTAAAGCCGGATTAACAGTTTTATTACATCAACCTACAAAAAGTGCTGTTTATATCGCTCCCACTAATGCTTTAATTGAACAACAAACAGAAGCAGCACAAAAATTTGTTAAAGATGCTTATTTACCTCATGTAGTTAAATCAGCTTCAGCTAAAGATATTAAAAGTTGGCCTAGTGATAAAGTTGGCAATCGTCCAGGAGAAAAACTATATAATGTTTTGCGAAATCCGGCAACTGTTTTTAGTGATGTTGGTGCTAATACACCAATTCTGCTAGTAACTAACCCTGATATTTTTTACTATGCAACTTTCTTTGCATACAACAGGTTAGATAAAGGTAATATTGCTAGTGGTTTCTACACTAAATTCTCTACAGTCATCTTTGATGAATTTCATCTTTATGATGCTAAACAGCTAGTAGGGATGTTATTTTATCTTGCTTATTCTCACGTTTTTAAATTTTTCCAGCATGGACGGAAAGTAGTATTATTGACAGCAACACCTGAACCAGCTTGTGAATTAGCATTAGAAAATTTACAAAATGCAGGTGTGAGAATAGCAAGAATTGATGGAGAAACAAATAATGGTGAGCTTCTACCATCACAAACAGCCGTTAATTTAGAATTACGACCTAAACCAGATAATAAAGAAGAATGGATAACAGAATTAGCAGCAGAAGTTGTTAAACGTTTTCAAGAAAGACCAAATGAAAATGGTGCGGTAATTCTTGATTCCTTGGATAATATTAATCGTCTCTCAGATTTACTAAAACAGCAAGGACTTAGTGAACATATTGGACGTATCACGGGACCTGCACCGAAAAAAGATAGACATAGTGCTATGCAACGTCAAATCATTTTAGCAACCAGCACTGTAGATGTAGGATTTAATTTTGAAAGACATCCTGAACCCAAACGACAAAATTTAGATTGGTTGATTTTTTCAGCACGCGATCGCTCGGCATTTTGGCAGAGAATAGGTAGAGTGGGGCGTGTTTTAGGTAAATCTGAAACTAACATTGATTCAGAAGCCATTGCTTACTTACCTGCGGACGCTTGGGAACAAGATATTACTTCTCTTGATACTTCTGGTGGACGTGCAGCACTAAAAGAAATGTTAGATAAACTTCCCTGTTTAGATAAACCTTTCCTAAAAGCTTATTGGCATTCAGAAGCATCACTAGAAATAGCACGTCCTTTATTAGAATTGGAAGAATTATTTGATAAAATACCTGGTGCTGAATTAATTCCTAAGCTGTTTAATACATTAAAAACAATTTTTGAAAGTAACCGGACTTGGGAAGAATGTCGGTACAGAATGAAAGTTTTACAATGTGCTGAAAACATAGCTAAAGTGCCATTAGAAAAAATCAGAAAAGAGTGGAAATACATTAAAGGTGGTCAAGCTTTTGTTAAAAGATTTATCAAAGTGAAATCACCTGAAGAATGGGATGATTTAGAAGCTGGACGTACAACGATAGAAGAATATGAAGAGATGTTTAAAAATAATCATGATTTACTATCTGAGTTAAAAGAATTTGCTGAGATATTCAGTACCAGCTATGCACCTTTATTTAGTTTCCGCTATAGCTTATTTGATACTCTTCCTATTCGAGATCCGCATGGATTTATTCTTGATGAATCTGAAGAAACACAATTAGATCCTTTTCACTTATTGCGGTATTATGAATTTTTCCAAAAAGGTGAAGTTATAGAAATTCAAAGTCGTGCTAAGGAAATCTATAACATCAGTTTTAGAATGCGTTACCCCGATAGTAAACGAGAGTTTGCTAATACAGAACTAAATAAATTAACAGCTTTTCCCAATTGTCAAGTTATTCGCAGTATTGGAGGAGCAGTTAGACCAACACCAGCATTACAGATGTTATCAAAATATCTATTACCAGGAGTAATTATTTGTCCCAGAACTAATGCTGCTGTTATTTTTCAATTACGTAAACAAGGAATAATTTCCTATCCTATAACTATTGTTTGTAATGATGGTGAAAAAGAATATGAGTTTTTAACAGGCTTATCAGGTATCTTAACAATTGCGATGAAGTTTAAACAGTTACAACTTCCAGATGATGAAGTGTTGATTGCTTAATTGCATATACATAATCATTAATAAAGTTGACAAAATAAACCTGATGAAATTACCGAAATTGAAACTGAGGAAAATTAGATTATGACCATTCTCGATCCTAATCAGTCTTATACTTTTAGCAAATACTTTGAGATGCACATTTCACCTCAAGATTTTGCTGAAGAATTTGGCTATACTTTCACTCGAAAACGTTTGAGTTTACCCCAATATCAAGAAAATCTAGACCGATTAACAGAACTGCAAGAAAGACTTGATGAAATTCTCCCATACTTTGATTTAGCAAATGAAACAAGTCGCAGAGAAGTATTAATTTCTCCCATAATTTTAGACTTAGTTCACTACACTAAATCTGAGGTGAGAATTGAATATCAAATTAAAGTCAGTGAACAACTACAAGGTTACTTTGATTATCTAATTAAAAATCGCAATAATCTCCTAGTAATTGAAGCAAAAAAAGAGGATTTAGATTATGGAATGACACAACTTTTTGCAGAACTAATTGCCCTAGATAAATGGCAAGAAAATCCACAACAAACTCACCTTATCGGTTCAGTTACTACTGGCAAAATATGGGAATTTGCTCAACTTGATCGCCCTAATAAACATCTCATTCAAGGACTTGACAGTTATCGCGTTCCTGATGACTTAGACCCATTGATGCGGATTCTAGTTCAATCTCTCATTTAATTTACTCTCATTTCTATGAGAAAATCATTGCACTCTTAAAAACTATGCCTCCAGTTAGTCTCATTCAAAATGTGCAAATGCAAGGAGAATATTACTATTTTGATGATGTCAAAAATGTAAAACTTCCCAAGTTAATGCAATACCGTTTTCGGAGTTAATTATTTTCCAAAACCTTTACCGCTCTTCTTTATTTTAGGAGAGCGTGAAGGCATTAATTCAGTCATCAAACTACCACGATTTTGTAACATTAACTTGCGATTTCGATCACGTTGATAAGTTGCTATTTCTTCAGCATGAGGATGATCTGGATCTATTTCGAGATGGGTAATAGACACTACATATTGTGCTTTGTCTTCATCTTCGGGATTATTGTTTTTGCTGACCAATCTGCACATAATCCCGCCTTCATCCCCAGAATAAGATACCCGATCAACTTCAAATTCTTTCTCTGGATTTATTATGTCTCCTCTTGTCTTCAGCATTTTCAATAATTCTTTTGCTGCCTTGACTTTAATTGGTAAACTGGCTTCTAACTTTTTAGTGAGTGCTACTGCTTCACGAGAATTATCAACTGTCATTTGTCTTACTCTTTATTCAACTTTTATTATTTTATACGTTCTATAGTCTGAATCTTTCTTAGTTTTCATTATCTATTTACAAATTGTGCCACACTGCAAAAATTATGCCCCATAGTCTCATTCTCAACATCATCCCCCAATCTCCAATTTACCCCAATTTCCTCACAGGTAGACATTACCACGCCTTATTTCTTAACCTAGTGAGTTCTGTTGATAGAAAATTAGGAGACTACTTACACGAATCAAACGCTGATAAAGCTTTTACTCTTTCACCATTGCAGGTACAAAACAAACATAAAACCCAATCTTATACTTTGCAATATGCCCATCAAAACCCTATTCCTGCTGGTACTTCTTGTTGGTGGCGTATTTCTTTATTAAATGACAATTTATTTAATCAGCTTACACCTTTATGGTTAAATATAAACCCCAAACAACCTTGGCACTTAGGTTCAGCCAACTTATATATTACCAGCATTCAAGGTACACCCCAATCTAATCAACCTTGGGCAAATGCTTGTAATTATTATCAACTTTATCAACAAGCAAGTGAGGAAGAACGCAATCTTAATTTCATCTTTTCTACACCTGTAGCTTTTCGTCAAGGTGAATTTGATAATGTTTTACCAACACGGGAATCTGTATTCAATAGTCTACTAAATCGGTGGCATAAATATAGCGGTATTGAATTAACTAATATTTCTTTTGAATCAATTTATGCTAGTGCTTTTAATATCAATACTGAAGTCATTAGCAACTATGAGAATAAATTTATTGGTTGTTTAGGTGAAATTAGTTATCGCATTCTTGGCAATGTAGAAACAACGGCAATTAAACAAATTAACGCCTTAGTTGACTTTGCTTTATATGCTGGTATTGGCAGGAAAACAACTATGGGAATGGGAATGGTGAGGAGAAAATTGTAGGTTGGGTTGACGCAAGGAAACCCAACATGATCATATTCATTATCAACGCTTTTGTTGGGTTGCGCTGTCGCTTAACCCAACCTACAAATTAATCAATTTTTTATATCTTATGTCGCTTACCTGAGTTCGATGTAAGAAAACCAGCTAAAAATGAGTATTCAAAAGGGTTAGAGGCTTTTCTGGAAAGAGCCTATATTCTCAATAAACATTAATTATTGAGAATTAATAGGAAACCAGCCTAGATTTAAGTAAATTTT